>DMAP01000054.1 GCA_003446975.1 Clostridiales bacterium
TCTAGAACCTTGCCTGTCATTGCGTCGATCTCTACTTCATATTCCTTTCCGTCTTTCTTGATCTCGATCTCATATTTATACCGACCATCGTCCTGGTCCAATTCAAACTCCACTACAGTACCGCCGCCTGTCAATCCCAATGCGATTTCGATGGCCTTATCTTTGCCGATCAGCTCTTCGTCCGTTGGAGTCTGTTGAGTCGCTGAGGTAACCACATCTATATCATCGTCATCGTCGTCATCATCAGCCTCAAATTCTAGAACCTTGCCTGTCATTGCGTCGATCTCTACTTCATATTCCTTTCTGTCTTTCCTGATTTCAATATCGTACTCATACCTTCCATCGTCCCAATCCAGCTCGATCTTAGTGACAGTACCACCATTGGATAAGCCTAAAGCTGTTTCTATTGCCTTTTCATGCCCGATCAATGCTTTATCTACCAATGTCTTTAGGCTTGCAGAGCTAAGCAACTCGTAGGTTATCTTATCATCATAGTCTACTATTTTACTCATCAATGCCAGTTTGCCTTCAGATACTTCTAAATCTGATGCTGTGCTTTTGTTGGTTTCATTCCGTGCAATCGTCTGGCTCAGTATTTTTGCTTCTAATTGCTTATTCTCCAAAAATGCTGCGATTAAAGCATTTACTCTATCAAGCAGCAACGGATCCGCATTATTATCCTTGACTGTAATCATAACCAGGTTGTCCTTTCCACCTGCTATGTATCCGGTAAGAATCATACGGTCCACCAAGTCATTGATAACATTTTCAATGTTCTTGTCTCTTATCTGGAAGTTTTTCAGCAAAACCCTGGCTTCTTGATTAATGGGGTCGATTGACAAAACTTTTTCCAATCTAGAGGTGGTTATTTCAATACTTGGGTT
The DNA here is from genome assembly GCA_003446975.1 of Clostridiales bacterium. Lineage (GTDB taxonomy): Bacteria > Bacillota > Clostridia > Tissierellales > Dethiosulfatibacteraceae > 38-11. The sequence continues at coordinate 885 of DMAP01000054.1, forward strand.
GACATCAACTGTTAAGGTATTGGCAGGTGCTGTTAGGAAAGAATAAACACCCAGTGATACAACCATCATCCCGATTATTATACTTCCTAAAATAATCTTTTTCATTTTGTTTACCTCCTGTTATTGTCAAAATTGTTCTATATCACATTAACGCAAAAGAGTGCAGTTTTATTGCACTCTTTTAAAAATTTTTAATCTTCTATCTCAAAGGTCAATACTTTGCCTGTTACCGCGTCGATTTCCAAATCATACTCGATCCCATCATTGACTATTTCAATCTCGTAAATATAGCTGCCGTCATCCTCATCCAGATCGATGTCTTCTACCACTCCACCACCGGTCAATCCCAATGCAATCTCGATGGCTTTTTCTATACTGATCAATTCTCCTTGTTGGATCTCGTCCATATCATGATTGTCATCATCTTCAATGCAATCGTTATCATCTAAATCGTCATCTTCATCAAATTCATCATCATCGTCATCTTCATCAAATTCATCATCATTGTCATCCGTATCCCGGTAAAGCTCCTCCAAATCCTGATCCACATCAATGATTTGTTTGATATCCAACTTAGTACTCGCCGATAAACGCACCAAATCCTCCAATGACAACACTGCCAAATCTTCCAGCTTTAAGGTTGAATCCAGAATGATCAGATTTCTTATAAAGGTCATCTTACCGACAGATATCTCATACTCCCTGGCAAAGTCATCGATTGTGTTGCTTTTGGCAATGCCTTGTCTCAGGACAACACCCTGTATGCTTTGATTTTGGAGATGCGCCTTGATTGAACTGTTTAATTGATTAGCTTGCCTGTTTCTTATCTCCATATTATCATTCAATACAGAAACCAACATCGTATGATGTGCTGCATCAATGAATCCTTCTGAAATCAATATATCCAGTAACTGCTCAGTAACCTGATACAAATCCTTACCCCGATAATCTATGCTATCAATGAGAGCTACGTCTTCTGGTTTTAGAGTTTTCAGTTCAATCACTTGTTCATTTTTGTCCACTGAAACCTCAAAGCTTGGATTGACATCTAAATAGATCAGACTATCTACCGGATTATACTGGCTCCACCAGCCAATGAAGATGATCAAGAAAACCGCGGCCATTGAGCCTAATGCCATAAGTGGTTTCCAAAGTATCCTGGAATCTGATTGAGTGTCCTGTTTTGTAATAAAGTCGTGGTTATCCATTTTTTCAACTGGCTGACTCTTGATCGTTGACAGCAAGTCTATGGGTATTTTATCAATTGCACTAAATATATGTTTTTCAATCTTCTCATTTCTCATCTGAACCACTCCTCCTCTTTCAGATTTTCCTTTAACTTCTTCAATGCTCTGTGGTATTTGGACAAAGCCGTTGAAAGTGGTATGCCAAGATTTTGGGCTATCTCTTTATGTTTCATGCCGGAAACAGCGTGTAACAATACAATTTGCCTTTCATCTTCACTCAGTATCGCCAAGGTTTTTTCCAGTACAATTCTATCCTCATAATCAGAGACATATGAAAATTGTATATTGTTTTCAATCNNAATGAATGCCGTTGATCGGATCTAACTTTGCTTAGGTAAAGGTTCCTAGCTATAGTGAACATCCATGCAAGCGGTTTACCCATGGGCATGTAAAGATGAGCCGCAGATCGAATTTTCAAATAGGTTTCCTGAAGTATGTCCAATGTATCTTCATGATTTCTGACAATGGATAGTATATAGGCATACAAGGTTCGTTCTGTCAAAGTATAAAGGGATTCAAAAGCATCCATATCATCTTTTCCAATTCTCTCAAACAAGGATTCGTCAATATTCAATTGTTTTCTGCTTGTTTTGGATGTTGACTCGTCAGTAACAAAAGCAAATAATATCATGAGACGTCTCCTTTCATATGTATAACGCTTTAAACAACTATTTTATTGCAATTATATAAGAGTTTTTGTTTAATATGGTTACAGTATAATACAAAGTTATGCACAATAAAACAAAAACCCCCTTTAGTCATTAATTGCAACTAAAGAGGATTTCTCGCAAGATTCCATTATACCGTTTACTTACCCAATTCTTCCTTGAGTTTTTTCAGTTCTTCATCTACAGAAGCTGTGCTTTTTGAGGCGTACTTTTTCTCCAACGCCTTTGCCTCATCAATAGGCTCCATATTGAGTTCGGCCATAGCATTGGCCTCATCCAGCATCTTGTTGGCTTTGTCTTCCATCCGTTCGAAAGCTTCCATAGCGCCTTTGGTTTTGACATTCACAGTCTTGATATCATTCAATTTCTTCTGGGTTTTAGCGATTGTCGTTTTTGCCTTGATCATTTCTCGTCGCGCTTTCAGAGCCTCTATGTCAGCAACAAGCTTATCATGCATCTGACGCATTTTGATGGCATTTTCATGAGCAGCGGCATAGGCTGTCATCAAACCTGCGCCAACATTTTCCAATTCTTGTTTCTTGGCTATGAAAGTTCGCGCATCGCCTTCATTTCCCGCTTCCAATGCTTTTTTTGAAAAATTAAGGTATTTCGCCACTTCAGCCTGGTTGTTATCCACCAATCGCTGTGTTCTTGTCTCCTCTGCCATAACCGCAGCAGTACTCTGTTTTACCTCAGCCAGATCCTTCATCATATCCTTCAAGTATTGCTCAATCATTTTGGATGGATCTTCCATTTTATCAAGCACATCGTTGATGTTGGCCCTAATTATGTCACTAAACCTATCAAGAATTCCCATCAAATCTCCTCCTTCAAATTCTATATAGCACTGTCTTTTTGGACAGAATGCTTAAATTTATATTTATTATAAATCAGAATTGTCATCGTCATACTTTTTAGTTAATCGCTCAGCTTCCAAATCGTCAAACTTATCTAGCGGTGTATTCAGGATTTCCTGAGTTCTCTTTTCCTCCAGATCCTTCCTCTTCTTATTGGCCCTCCACCATACATACAGTATAATGACCAATACAACACAACCAAAAACAATCATTACATTGATCCAAGGTGATCGGGTCACATCCATTATTCGATCAGCCGCATCAGAGAATGATTTGCTGAAAAAAGTCTCATCATCCAAACTGTCATCATAGTAATTCCGATCGATGAAGTCAAGCAAGATATCTCCTGCCTCAGTATCTATGACAGTTTTAGCCTGAGTACCAGCGACATATCTGGTCATATATCCCTCATCATATTCAAAAAAAACAAACAACAAGTGGGCTTCATCTGTAAATAGTTCATCGTAAAGATCGTTTGCAAATTCATCCAGTTGGCTCATGGAGGGGTAATGCGATCCGTTGACCGTATCTGTAATATATAAGAAAGGCTGAACACCCGTTTTTTGATAAAAATGCCTTAATCCGTTCAATAGCTTGGTCTCATTGCCAATCCAATTCAAATCATCATAATAGTAATCAGTCTCGTTGACTGAGCCTTTAGGCAATGCCTCTCTCTGTATTGTCGATTTTGTTATCTCAAAATCTACTTCAGGTCTGCTGAAAAAAGACCCCATATTCGAAGTTAGTATTGAAAACAACACAATCACTATTATCAAAATAATAATTGCAGTCAAGCATCCGCAACCTCCACAACCACTTCCGCCGCTGCCGGCAGGTCTATTGCCTCCAACTCGACCAGTTGGTATTCCACCGCCAAACATGCCGCCGCCAGATCCCATATTGCTACCAGCAAATGGTCCGCTGGTTCTCGTATTGCCACCGCCAAACACGCCACCGCCACTTAGTCTGCTTTTATTACCACTGAATATACTTCCGCCGCTTGTTCCCTTACTGCTTCTTCCCACACCAAAAGAACCGCCCATACGGCCACCGCTGCTTCGGCTCCCACCAAAGGAGCCACCACTACTTCTACCTCCGGACCCACCTCTTCTTGCCAATAAATCTACCTCCATCATCTGAGTGCTTATATAATCGGCTGATACAATTAATATACGCCTTACTTGAGATAATTTCAATACTTGAACTTTCTGTTAAATCAGGTTTAGCTTTCTTCATAACTGAACTGACATATCTTTTCTCCTTAAAATTTTTATTTACTGTACAAACTCTTCAATCAACGATTGAATAAGCTCTTTCCCATAGGGAATATCAATCAATGTACTCTCCTTGAGGAAATCAAAATGATCGGTGTAGCTCGTTTTCTCTTCCCTGTAAATGATGCCTAGAGGAATTTTTTCTCCCCACTCCAGGGCTTTTGTCATCGCTTGTATCTTATCATTTGGATTGTATGACTCTACTCCTGTCAGTTTGTAGACTCTCTTTTTATACCATGCAAATGTATTGACCTTATTGAAGCTGACACATGGCTGCAGGATGTCTACCAAAGCATAGCCATTGTAATTGATTGCTTCCTTCATCATTTCCTTCAAATGCTCTTTATCTCCGCTGAAAGCTCTGGCTACAAACCCAGCGCCAATTGCAATAGCTGTCAGTATCGGATTCAATGCCTGATTGATGACGCCATCCGGTGTGAAGTCAGTCACATGCCCTACATCGGAAGTTGGGGAAGATTGCCCCTTCGTCAAACCGTATATCTGGTTGTTATGAACAAAATGCGTCATGTCTACATTTCTTCTAATGTTGTGAATAAAGTGATTGCCTCCCTCGCCGTAGGAGTCTCCATCTCCAGTGTTGATTATCACCTTAAGATTGTGATTGGCGATTTTTGCAGCTGCCGCAGGTGGTAAAGCTCTCCCATGAAGTCCTGCAAATCCATTGGCATTTAGATACTGGGGTGTTTTCGCAGCCTGTCCGATACCCCCTACAATCAATACCTCATGAGGTTTCAATTCCAGCTCAGTCAAAGCTCCCTTAAGCGACTCCAGAATGGAAAAATCTCCACACCCTGGACACCATGCTGTCTCAAACGTCTTATACTCGTGAATGTTAGTCATAGATTATGCCTCCTTCACTTTAGTTACGATTTCATGGGCTGACAATGGTCTGCCATCAAATTTTAAGATGGATGCTGTCATTGTTATGCCTGTCTCCTGTCTGATCAAGTCAGCCAATTGTCCATAATAGTTTTGTTCAACATTGATTAAGATTTTAGCTGTTTTGGCTGAGGCTTTCAGTTTTGTGATTGGCAATGGCCAGATATCACCAAAGACCAGTGCGCCATATTTTTTCTCCCCAGCTTCATTCAGCAAATCCACAGCTTCGGACAGTTGGCTATGTGTACTCCCCCATCCTACAAGGAGAATATCCATATTCTCTTCTCCAAGTAGTTCAGGTTCCATCAGTTCCTTTTTAAGCAACTCAAATTTTCTTGCTCTCTTTTCTACCATGTCAGTTCGAACCTTGGCTGACTCTGTAATATTGCCTATTATATCGTGCTCGTCACTGTCGATATTGACTGCGGTTCCTGGTGTCATACCTGGAATCAATCGTGGTGATATGCCGTTTTCTGTCAGTTCGTAGCGATTGTATGTTTTCCCTTCCTCATATGATTTTGCATCTGCAAGATGTCTTTCAATATTGATTTTGCCCAAATCAAAAGGTTCAACGGTTTGAAGAGCATCTGACAGATACTGATCACCAAGAATAATGACAGGCAACTGATATTTATCCGCTAGATTAAACGCCCTGGCAGTCTGGTAGAAGGCATCTTCAGGATTTCGAACAGCGATTACCATCCTTCCAAACTCTCCCTGAGATGCATTGATTACAAACTTCAGATCGCCTTGTTCAGTTCTGGTGGGAAGCCCTGTTGCCGGCCCGGGTCTTTGAATGACAGCTATAACCAGTGGGATTTCTGCTATTCCCGCAAGCCCCAGTGCTTCTGTCATGAGAGAAAACCCACCACCGGAGGTTCCTGTCATGGCACGAACCCCCGCATAGGAAGCACCTATTGCCATATTAATGGCGGCCAGCTCATCCTCTGCCTGTTCAACAATCATCTTTGCTTTTTTTGATTTTCTGGTCAGGTAGCTCATAATAGACGTTGAAGGTGTCATAGGATATGCACTGTAAAACTTAAGACCTGCTGCCAATGCACCTAATGCAATTGCGTGATTTGTCTGAATCAACATTGTTTTTTTCGGGCTGCCTTCTGCCACTTCATATTGATTATCAACCATGTCCTGTCCACGTTTGAACGAAGTCATATTTTGCGCCGTTACCTCAGCATCAAACTTTTCAGAAAAAATCTCTTCCATAAAAGTCTCATCCATGTTGAACAGCTTTGTCAGCGCACCCAAGGTCACACTGGACATGGTCTTGACATTCCCAGACTCCTTAGCAGTCTTTTTTGCATGAATGGTTATCAGCCGATTATCTTCTGACTTGATTTCCTCATCTGCAAAAATAAAGCCATCCCGTTTCAACCGACCTATATGCAAATCCAGAGTCTCTTGATTTAATGCTATAATCCCATCCAGTTCTTCACTATGGCTCTTAACTTTTGCGTTGGAAAAGCGTATTTGAAAAAAATTATGTCCCCCCCTGACTCTAGACATGTAGTCTTGAAGTGTGAATATTTGATAACCTCTTTTGTGAAGCACCTGAGAAAAAACAGAAGCCAAGGTATCCATCCCTTGTCCTGCGGCACCTCCAATCAAAATGTTGTAATCCATTTTTCCACCCCATCCTTTTTTTGAATTGATTGCTACATCCTTTCAATGTCTACCAGTACGTTATTACCGGATTCATTGATATAATAATGAATTCTTACAACATCATCTATTGATAAATTCAAAGCTTCAACTGCATCCATTGCATCATCATCAACAATATATTGTCTTCCCGCAATAGAATCCGGAACACCGGTTATTTTGATTTCAAGAACTCCATCTTGATTGATTCCGTTGTATCTACCTGTTTCAGTCCTATATTGGGGGGTGATTTCTCCCTGGTCTGTATTATCAAAGAATAGTATCACATTTCTACCATAGACGTCTCTATAGTAGTTGAATTCAATATTATCTCCCAAATCTACTATTCTATCATTGGAATCATATAGCTCAACAGGAATCCAATAAAATGCTTGCTCTCCATCTGATTCAACTACGATGACATGATTATCCATATACTTGACAACCGTTCCCATTGCTTCAATCGCTTCAGATTCCAAAGGTACCCCTGGCTCATCCGCTTTAATGATTGTTTTTATCTGATTTTGGTTTTCTGCATCGATGAAGTACTCGATATCAACTGCTGAATAATCTACTAAGTCATCAATATAGTTCTCTTCTTCGTCCATATGCATTTTGAATACTATATTGCCATCTATGGTTTCGACCTCAATGAAACTTGGATCGATACGTCCAGTATAGATACCTTTGACAGCGAGGATTTCCTCTTCTGCTTCTGTGGTAGTTTGTTCTGTTGTGTTCACTGGCGCTTTCGTGCAGGATGTCATCAACAGAACCATTATCAAAGAAATTGTTATTAATCTATATTTCATTCCATTACCCTCCAATCTACTTCTACATTACTGTTTAAGAGTTCAATTGACTTTTTCTCATAATCATTACAATCTCTTCACATACAATTATATATCTGTTTTTAAGAATAATCAATGCTGTGAGATTTCAAGCTTCCTCAAGTTGGCATATGTTACAACACATCCAATAATCATAAATGGCAAGCCAATATGTGGTGTGACAAGCCTGGTTGTAAACACAGGTGATATGCCACTGATGATTAACAAGGCCACAATTAAAGCCAGAATGAATTTCTGTGCAACGATGATTCTTTCGTAACTTAACTCGGATTTTGGTATGAGATTAAAAACGGTCATGACTATTGACAATGCGAACATAACCCATCCTGTCACCAGCACATATCCTGAAATTGTTGGCACCACTAAAGATGAACCATCCATAAAATATTCTCTGGCACCATGCCAAGGCATAAAAATTCCTATGATAACCAGAAAAATACCAATTAACATGTTTTTTTCATTCTTGTTCATAACAAAACCTCCTACATTATTCGTTTAGATACTGCCTTCTATTAAAATAGACGTCATTATCGTTAGAATGTTCCGGCAGGTATGCCGACAACAACGAAACAGTCGCAACACTTAAAACAGCTCTGCCTAACCATATGGATAGAACCGGAAATACAGAAGTCAGAAAAAGATAATCTCTTGTTCCACTCCAATAAAGCACAGCTGACAAAATGATAAAAACAGTGACCTGCAACAACCTACTAAGACTGAATTTTCTACTGATCAGCGTAAACTTACGACTGCCTGTAAACACACCCAATACTAATCTGGATAGTTGCCATAGTACAATCAGCACTATAAAACCAATAACAATCTGAAACCCGAAGATAGCATAAACTATATTGCTCATCCCTACCGAATCATAGCTGTTCCATTCAGTCCAGTCTCGCAAGATATAGCTAATCATAGGCCAGCTTCTCTGGCTGTTGGTCAGGATTACAATGCCATCACCTGTCTCAGGAATAGCATGAAAATGAGTCATCAAACCATTTCCTTGTCCCCCATGCCACACAGCTTTCAAACCCTGTGAGCTCACTTCGATAAAATGACCCAGTCCGTACCAACTGGACACATAACGATAAACGCCTTTAACTGTCACTGCTGGATCATACATTTCAAGCAGACTTTCCGATGACAATACTGGATTATCTGACATGCCTGCGGCAACAAAGTGGGCAACATCCTCCACACTGGCAAATAGCCCACCGGAAGCTTTTTCCGGATAGACATAAACCGGCACAGGCTCTCCTTTCGTGTTGTACCCAACAGGCACTTCAGGATTGATTTCTTCATTCCAAACAAAAGTTGCTGTTTCCATTTTAAGAGGAGCCAGCACTTCTTTTGACATAAACTCTTCAAATGTCTGACTCGTCACATCTTCAACCATCAGCTCCAGTAAGTTGTATCCTACATTGGAGTAAGAGAATGATTGACCCGGTTTCTGAAAAAACCTCGCTTCTTTAGTCAGATTATCTCTCAAGCTGGGTATGGGAGCATCTATTGGATACTGGTCCATCACATCGCCCAGTACCAACCCTGAAGTATGCGTCAATAACTGTCTGACTGTTATTTCGTTATAGGACTGGTCTGAGATTGGAAAGTTCCAGCTGTTGATATATTTTTTAACAGGACTATCCAGGTCAATCAAACCATCCTCAGCTAATCTCAAAACACCCCATGCTGTAACAGATTTTGAAATGGATTGCACACGACAAACAGTATCCGTTGTCATTTCTCTCTGTTGTTCCACGTCAGCATACCCATAAGCATTGACCCACACGACCTCTCCCTCTTCAATCAGCGCTATGCTGACACCAGGGATATCATAATACCGCATCAAGTAATTAATTCTTTCATTCAAGTGGAAACTAAATTCATCCTTATCAATAGCATTGACTTCAATGTGCACACATAGCGATAACAACAACGTCAATGTCAGCAACATGACAATGAATCCTTTGATCATTGATTTACTCATTCTGACTCTCCTCGTTTAATGATTACAGGTTCCATCATATATCACCCTGATTAAATAACCATTTAATAGACATTAAATGTTCATTAACAAAGGCCTGAAATCATTGAGTCAGTTTTAGTTCATATCGGTATAGGTATACTCCTGCCAGCCCCACTTGCCCTCACCGTCTATTGGCAGATTGGTGAAACGAACACTATTGGCATCATAAAATGCATCTCCCACAATTGGGAAAAACGGCAAGTCTCTTGCCAGAAGTGCCTGTGCTTCTCTGTATATGGCAGCTCTTTCCTCCTGATTATCCGTTTTGATGCCTTCTCTCATCAGCTCGTCAAAATCAGGATTGCTATAAGCCGCAAAATTGCCATATGAACCACTGCCGTATCTCAGCCCTAGCTGCGAAGGATCAGGGCCCATAAATCCCCCTTGTAATTCCAGTATGAAATCCCTATCAATAACAACCTTTTCAAACCATACATTAAACTCATTGACTTGAACGATTATTTCAATACCAGCTTGTCTGAGTGTGGCTTCCATCAATTTAGCGACATCAGAATAACCAAAATCATCATATACATCCAAAGTTATGCCACGTACGTAATATCCATCTGCATCCTTTGTGTAGCCTGCTGATTCTAATATTTCAACAGCTTTTTCAATGCTGTATGAAGGCGAAGTCTCCTCAGTGTTGCTAACCCATTCAATCATCTCAGGATACATCGCATACTCCGGTTTTCGAACACCATTGTAAACCTTTAGTGATATTTCTTCTTTATCGACTGCTGTGGCAATCGCACGCCTGACATTTACATCCTGGACTAATTCATGATTCAAATTGAAGACAATCCTTGTTGGTGAAGGATATTCATTGAGCATCATCCTAATGTCGGAATTGGCGATCAGCTCTTCCACATTTGCAGGGGGTATGGCTTCCAACACGTCAATCTGGCCGCTAATAAGCGCCTGAACTGCAGTAGCGTCATCAGGTATGATTGAAAAAATCAACCTGTCCAGTTTTGGCGCCCCTTCGTGATATAGTTCATTGGATTTCAAGACGATGCTTTGTCCTTGAGTATAACTGTCAAACTTGAAGGGACCAGATCCAACAGGATTCATTGAAGCAGGATTGTCCTCCCAGGAAACATCCGTGTTAAAGATGTGCTCTGGAACTATAAAAGTCGCATAAAGCCCCAATGAAGCAACAAAAGAAACATCAGGCTCATTCAGATTAAATATCACAGTATAGTCGTCAGGACAATGGATAGACTCCACCTGGGTCATTGAATCATAAAAAAAATAATTCTCATTCGCTTTAATGGTATCGAAAGTATATTTGACATCTTTACTCGTCAAGGGTTCACCATCATGCCATTTCGCATCTTCTCTTAGATTGAAGGTGATTCTAGTGCCTTCTTCTTCAATTTTCCATTCTTCTGCCAAATCCGGAATGATCTGTTTGGAAATATCAAGCTTGACCAATCTATTGAAGATATTTTGAACAATTGAGTAGGACGAATCATCCGGCAGAATTGACGGATTGAATGACATTGGATCTCCAAATGTTCTTACCACAAGGACTTTGTCATCCTCTGCGACATCGGAGCAACCCGTTATCATGGTCATGATTAAAGCTAAAATGATTAATGTAGTAAAAATTCTTTTTTTCATACTGCCTCCTTTAATCCTCATGTATTCTATCACAAGCCACCAGATGTCCTTCTCCGACATCATGTACAGCAGGATACTTATTGTAGCATTCTGGCACAGCCTTATAACACCTTTGCGCAAAACAACAACCATAGCCAAATTGATCAGAATCAAATGATGATGTTTGTTGGTCTGTCTTTTTAATAATCTCCCGCTTGCCTTTAGGAATCATTGAGAGACTGTAGGCCATTAAGAGATTTGTATAAGGATGTCTTGCATGTTTAATAATTTCATCCCTGACTCCGTATTCGATGATTCGGCCCATATACATAACCGCAATCTTATCTGATATATGCCCTGTAATTGTTAAATCATGGCTTATAAAGAGAACTGTCGCACCTTTATCCCTAGATAGCCTTATTAACAGATTGACGATATCGACCCTTATCGAGGCATCCAGCATTGAGACTGGTTCATCCGCTATTATCAGGCTAGGTTCAGTCATTAAGCTCCTTAAAATCGACAATCGCTGCAACTCTCCTCCAGACAGTTCATGAGGATACTTCCCCATTAATACTTCAGGCGAGCTGAATCCCCCGGCTTCCAGCATTCTGCTGAATATTTTTTTTCTTTCCATATCTGATACTCCAATCCCATGAATCTGCAATGGTCTTATCATGATTTTCTCAACTGTATCCCTTGGATTAAATGTATCAAATGGATTTTGAAAAATGATTTGGATCGATCTTCTTAGCCGCTTCTTAACCTTTCGATTCAGGTTTTCTATAGAAACGCCATTCATGATGATTTCACCACTTGTTGGTTTTTCCAGCATAGCTGCCATTCTACCCAAAGTCGATTTGCCACTTCCGCTTTCTCCGATTATACCTAATATCTCACCTCTTCCAATTTCAAGAGATACCTGATCTACGGCTTTTATAGAACTTTTATCCCCACTAAATAAATTCAATCCATTAGATGGTTGATAGTACATTGAAAGCTGATTGAATCTTATGAATTTATCTATATTTGTCATGCTATTGGCCTCCATTCAGGTAACATATCCAGGGTACGCTTGCAGCAATGCTTTTGTGTGTGGATGCTGTGGTTTTGTAATAATGTTAGGGGTCTCCCCCATCTCCACCAGTTCACCTGCATGCATCACCGCAATCTTGTTGCAGAATTTAGCGACTACAGACATATCATGGGTGATAACGATTCTCGAAAGGTTAATCTTACTGCTCATATCAGCAATCTCATCCAACAACTCTCCTTGGTTTATCGCATCCAGGGCAGTAGTGGCCTCATCCATAATCAATAGCTTCGGTTGATGCATAAGGCTCAATGCAATTGATACTCTCTGTATCATACCGCCTGACAATTGGTGTGGGTATAAATCATACACCTTCCTTGGCAATGTCATCAGTTCAAGCAGATAGATAAATCTATTCTCTATCTCTTTTCTTGAGGCTTTCGGATAATGCACTCGATAGATATCTTCTACATGTGTCCGAATTTTATGAACCGGGCTTAAAGAACTCATGGATTTTTGGAAAACAATAGCCATTTCAGTCCATCGCAAACGATTAAGATCACTCTCGGACATGTTGGACAAATCACGATTATCAAACAACACCTTCCCCTTAATGACCGTATTTTCAGGAGTCAACCCTAGAATACCCATAGCAAGGGAGGATTTGCCGGATCCGGACACACCCACTACGCCCAATGTGTCTCCAGCATCTATGGTGAAGCTGATATTTCTTACCGCATAGACCAAATTGTCTGCATTTTTATTGATGTATGTAAGGCTATAATCTTTCAATTCCAGTATTTTTCTCACTTATCTACCACGCTTCCTATTGATGTATTTGGGATTAAATGCATGATTGAGCCCATCACCCAACAGATACAGAATCGTTACTGTCAACACTATGGCTAATCCTGGAAATACCGATATCCACCAAGCAGTATTGATATAAGATTTGCCTGCAAAAATCATCTGTCCCCAGCTGATAACACTGGGGTTTCCCAAACCTAAAAAACCCAAACTGGCTTCAAAAAGGATGGCATTAGACATGACAAGTGTCGTATTTGCAATTACAGGCATCATACCGTTTGGTAGAATATACCTAAACAGAATCTGAAATCCATTCTCTCCGATTGCTCTTGCACCAATGATGAAAGTCCTCTCTTTCAGTGACAAAACCTGTGATCTCATCAGCTTGGCATTGCCAGGCCAAGTACTCAGTCCTATCACAAGAATCACATTAAACAGACTGTTTCCGAATAGAGTTACCATCAATAATATGAGAAAGAAACCCGGTATCATCATAAATCCATTGATGATTTCAGATATGATGCGGTCAATCCAGCCACCGCAAAAGCCAGCAAAACCACCGATTAATATTCCCAACAATCCAGATATGACTGCTGATACTGTTGCAACAATCAAAGAAGTTCTAGCTCCATATAACACCATGCTAAGAATATCCTGCCCCAATTGATTCCCGCCCAAAAAATGTCCATTTTCTCCAAGTCCGCTTAAATAATGAGGTCCAAAGTAATAGGGATCATGCTTCACCAACATAGGAGATAAGACCACAACAGCAAGTAGAATCAATATACCATAGCAACCCAATTGGAGTTGCAGATCACTCTGTATGAATTTTTGAACCGTTTTGAGTTTCATCGGAAGCTCCTTAATACCTGATTCTAGGATCTAAAACACAATATATGATATCCATTGCCAACATAACAAATGCAGTCACAATAGACGCAAACAGATATATTCCCATCAGTACAGGATAGTCTCTTTGGGATACAGCATTTACGATCATCCTACCTGTTCCCGGCCATGCAAAGACTATTTCGGTCAGTGCCACGCCCGTAATCATATACGCCATGGAAATGCCGATTAGCGTAATCACAGGCAAAAGTGCGTTTTTCAGGATATATTTATTAAAAATCATTCTCTCATCCATTCCAGTTGCTCTTAGCGTCATAATGTAATCCTCATCCTTCACTTGCAGGATAGATGATTTAGTCACTCTAAAATAATTGGGAATCTGAATGAGTATCAGAGTTACCATCGGCAAAATCATATGTCTGACAACCTGCATAAGATACCCAAAGCCTGCGACAGGAATCCTGACATCTGTCATGCCGTATGCTGGAAGCCATTTAAGCTTCACAGCAAAGAGGATGATCAGCATAAGTCCCAACCAGAACGAGGGAATAGCATTGAACAGATAGGCAAATCCAGAAAAGATCATGTCAAAAAGCGACCCTTCCCTTCTGGCCGCTATCACACCCGAACCTGTTCCAATCAATAAAGAAAAGAAGGTTGACCCCAACACCAGCAACAACGTTGGTTTCAATCCTTCGGAAATCATATTGCTAACCGGACGGTTATAGATGATTGAAGTTCCCAAATCACCACTAAACACTAATTTTAGATAAACTAAGTATTGGACTGACAGTGGTTCATCAAGTCCATATTTCTCCTCCAATGCTGATCTTAACTCAGGATTATCATGCTCCTTACCCATAAGGGTTTTAATCGGATTGCCAGGCGCAATCTTGATGATGATAAAATTGACAGTTAATATGATAAAGACAGTTAATAATCCTGCAAATAATCGCTTAACAAGATACCTTCTCAAGGTTTCCTCCTGATGTAAAGCCTTCGTTCCCGTGCCAACTCTCTATTGTTGAATCTTAACGGCTTCAGTATCCTCACCATTCTGGTGTATGATCATGCCCGTCGTTTTTCCATGGTCATCCTTAATAAAAGTTAATTGGATATCCAATATCTCATGAAAGAAAAAATCTTCTGAGGCAGGATAGAAAAGTTGGTTTGAGGTATCAGGCGTTTTCAAGTATAAATGTTCTCCATCTGATGTGATTTCAAGGATAATCTGCGGGTGTTGGTATTTACCAACATAATCTTGATAAATGCTGGGATCGACATTCACAATAGCATGTCGTACAGCCGTTGAAAGTCCAAACTCCTCCAATACCATTGATTTTACAACCTCAGTTGTATGGGTGGACCTTGACTGAGTAAAATACAGGACAATTATGTTTTCATTTGGTATGGCAAACCCAATAGTGCCATCTGATCCACCGTGTCCGAAAGCATTTTCCACTTCCCAGAGATAACCGTAATGATTGCTGAAACCATTAGGTTGCAATGCTTGAGAAACCAAATGCTCAGAAAAGAATTGTTTCGAATCCAGCTTACCATCATTTAGCCACATATATAGAAATTTTGCATAGTCCATTGCTGTAGCGTAAACGCCACCACTCGCTCTGAAATATGGCACCAATGGAGATTTGGAATTATCCCAGTATTTGATGTATTGATCTCCCATTCTCAAATAGGTAGCTCCTATTCTAGACTGCTTATCTGGCTGGCTTTCCAGAGTGCAAAAGGTGTCTGTCATGGCTAATGGCTCGAAAATATTTTTTTGGATAAACTCCTCGACTGGCATGCCTGTAATTTCTGCAATTACAGCACCTAGCACAGCAACTCCAGCGTCGCTATAAATATACATGGTGCCCGGTTCCACTTCAGGACCTACTATACCTATGTCATCAACTGCTTCTCTCAAGGAGCCATAGTCCTCAAAATCCTTGGGACAACCCGGTTGGCTAAATCCACCCGTATGTGTTATCAGGTGTCCAATTGTGATCATACGTGATTTATCATTGTCAAATGAACTCAAATACTTAGAGACAGGATCAGAAAGGCTTAGCGAACCTTGTTCAACCAACATCAAGGCAGCTGTTCCCGTAATTGGTTTAGTCATGGAGCGAATTCGGAAAATAGTGTCGTTTTCCATTGGCATATCCATCTCCCTGTCCATCCATCCATAAGACTCGTGAATCAAAATATTTCGGTTTTCAATCACCAGAAGTTGGGCTCCCACTATTTCACCATCTTCAACCCAGTCATGAATAAGCTGCAAGATTTTATCAAATTTTTCTGTGTTGCCAGTCTGATCATCAGCCTCGCCAATTGTAAAGAAATCATCTGAGCTTAAGTCTTCAGTATTGCTTTGATTGCTGCAAGCCCCTAAAATCAAGCAAATAAACATAGTCATGATAAAAAGTCCAACATTCTTTCCACTCATGCTTTTACCCCTTTCACTTAAATCCCTAAACAACCTTTCTAATGCCATATAGTGATCTATTTTCGTCTTTTTCCATTATTTCTTTTAGCTTCTGTCTCCCTCTACTGATTCTGGATTTAACGGTCCCCAAGCTACATGTCAGAATATCCGCAATTTCCTCATAGCTTAAATCATTGATATCCCTTAGGATAATCGCAGTCTTGAAACAGTCGTCAAGTTGATTCAATGCTTTAATCACCAATTTTTGGGTTTCTTTTCTTTCGAGTAACGCCTCAGGTGATGGTCGTTTGTCCTCAATTTCAACTTGGAATTCGTTATGCTCTGCGATAATAGGTTTGTCAATTGACACAGTAGTGATTTTATTTTTTCTCATGTGATCCAGACAGGTATTGACCACGATTCTGTACATCCATGTCCTGAAACTGGAATCCATATTGAAACTGTCAATGTTCTTGTAGACCTTGATCAAGGCCTCTTGAGATATGTCTTCAGCATCTTCTTTATTCTTCAACATTTTCAGTGCAATATTGTAAACAAACTTGGTGTTGTCTGATATCAATGATTCGAAAGCATCTACATCGCCTTTTTGACTTCTTTTTATCAGTAAGATTTCTTTATCGTTCAATTTGATTTACCTCACACTTCACAGATGTTGTTTATTGTTAAACATTTATCCATGTTAATATATCAAATTAGTCTTAAAAGAAATCATAAGTAATCTTAAAATTCCATTAAATCTTTCTAATTATAAACTAATGTTTAGTAAACCCACATACCAAGGTACAAGAAGAAAATACCCAGTGATCCCACTACCAGATCCACCAGCCAAAGTTTATTTCCAGCTTTGTCTATGAATGAAACAAATTTTTCCGATGTCTTTCTCCAATTGAAGAGTATATTCAGTGACTTAAGTGATGCCAAAGTGACAAATGCTATGACAATCCATCCCTTTGGAACATAGTTGACGAAGAATCCTGTCCATACCATAATCAATAAACCTATGGCGTAGACCAGCAACAGATTTACCGCACCAGTTCGCATTTCTTGTGAATAATGCTTTCTTGCCCATACATACAGCTGTTCATGATAAAAAATACCAAAAAACACTTTAATCAATGCTGAGATTGCCAGAATAAAACTGACTGCTTTAAATAAATTCATTCCCATTGTTAACCATCCTTGTAAAATTAATATGACTTTTAGTCATATGACTCTTTGGTCATATGATACTACAGAGTTATATTTTTGTCAACAAATGACTTGAAAAACTTGTCTTTTGATAAAATGTTAATATCTACGCTGAAAACAACAATAATACAAGAGCATAATGCCGCCCTTGTATTATCCGTAATGCATTATTTATGAATCATCTCAACTAATGATCAGTGACTCTGCTTGATATACTTATAGCCATCCATGCCCAGTTCAACAACGATAATCACTATAACTACTGCATATATCGTCTTGAACAGCTTTAGAAGCATCTGCAATACATCAGTCATATCTTGTCCAGTCTGGGCCAGTGCAGCTGAAAGACTTTCAATACTCAACAGATCCGGTCCTTTGATCATTATAGCAAGGATAATGATCGATGCAATTGACAGTACCGCTTTGAAAATTTTTGTGTAAAGGCTCCATTTTCCCATTCTTAACAGTAAGGTATTCATGATCAATGATAAAATCCATACAATATTCCATAAAGGCAGGTACTGCTTAAGCGCTACTTCCGACAAAGCTGAGAAGCGTACCCATCCATCACCACTTGTGTATGATATGCTGATCTGATTTGGATAAAAGTTAAAGATGATAAGCGCAAATATAATAAGTATTATATTGATGATAATTCCGATACGTTTTACACGATCTTGTTCAGAAACCAACTTAGGAAGCTTTTCAGGCGACCAGTCACTGTCAATTTTTATCTCTTCAGAAGTTCCAAACCGCTCGACCAGATAAAAAATCGCTGTCACATATCCGAATGATGTGACTAATCCTGCAATGTATTGAGGAATAACAAGCAGTACTCTTCCAATGACATTTGCATCTTGCGACATTGTGATAAAAGATGTCACAGTGCCTATAGTGATTCCTACAAAAGATACTATCAGAACTATTTTCAAAACCAAAACATACAAATCATATACATTAGGTCCTATTAAATGTTTCTCTGTAGTATTGTATCTCGAGGCAACCTCACTTGGAGATCCGAAACGCTTTAACATGTCTTTGATCTGCTCTTCGGTTGCTTCCTTTCCTTGTGTCACTTCATCTAGGTTGTCATACAGTATCGTTCTCAATTCATTTTCAATATCTTTTCTATTCTTGCTCCAGATTTTTTGCCCGACTGCATATATATATCTTTCAATCAAATCCATTTTTATCCTCCTATTCATTCAATAGCTTATCAGTAATGCTTACAACCTTCGACCATTCATCCGTTAACATCTTTAACATATCTAACCCTTCCGGGCTAAGCTTGTAGTATCTTCGTTGTCTTGCTTCTTCCAGTTTCCATATACTTTCCAGAAGATTTCGGCTTTCAAGTCTTCTAAGCAATGGGTATAATGTATTTTGCTCTATTTCCAATCCCTTGTCTTTGAGCTTAGTTGCAAGTGTATAGCCATACTCTTCTTCCTTCAATTGACTGAGGACACTCAAAACCAAGGTCCCTCTTCTCAACTCCTGTATATAGGAATCAAGCAAATTGTCTTTTTCTTCCATTTCATCACATCCTTCCTTCTTGGTTTTATTATACTGTATGTCATACATTATTGTCAACATATTTTTAATGTGTGTAACAAATTAATTTAAAATTAATTATATTTAAGTTAGAATCATATGGCTGATTATTTCATTTTGAGCTATAATATCAACAGAAATCACTAGAGGTGACTAATTATGAAAAGAGTTCTAATCATATTGCTAGTTTCAACAATGATCATAACAGGTTGTGTCACACAGACCCAGATTACCACAGCCCCACCCAATCAAACTGAAACTGTTGTCAAAGCGGCATATATCAAAATATCAGCTCAGGAAGCAAAAGTCATAATGGACACGGAAGAAAATGTGATTATTGTGGATGTCCGCACTCCTGAAGAATATGCCCAGGGACATATTCCAGATGCCATCCTGATGCCTGTGGCTCAAATCAGAAGCCTTGCCCCTGAGTTGCTTCCCGACCTTGACCAGACCATATTGGTCTATTGCCGCAGTGGCAACCGCAGCGAAACCGGGGCTAAAACCTTGATTGACATGGGTTATTCAAAGGTTTTCGATTTTGGTGGCATTCAAGATTGGCCATTTGATATCGTCAAATAAAAATTTAAAGGAGAACCATTTTGGAAAACGAGAAGTTATCAGATATTTTAGGACACGATATTTCAATCGAATCATTGCAGCAGGTAGTTGATTTTTCAGCAAAGCTTTACTATTTCATGGCTAAAAAAATGATAGAGAAGCTAGGCAAGGAAGAAGGCAGCAAAGCTGTCGAAGAAGCGATCATAGAATTGGGCAGATACAGGGGTGAAAAAGTCAGAGAAAAGGTATTAACGGCTGGACTTGATTTGACCATGCAAAACGAGTATAAGTTCCACGACCTTCCAATCGGCACAAAACTCTGGAATGCGGTCTCAAAAAAAGAGGGTGGTACCCAAGTGAGTGAGATATTTCATTGTCCCTTCGGGAAAGTATGGAAAGATATGGATGCAGAAGAGATCGGATTGCTTTATTGTGCGATTGATTATGCGATATGGGAAGGCTATAACCCTGATATAAAGTTTGAAAGAAAAAAATGCATCTTTGAGGGTGACACGACTTGTGTCATGACTTATCAGGAGAAATGAAAAAATGCGACTGACAGTTGATGTAACTGAAGGTCGCATTTTTAATTGCATTGGATCAAAATGATAACTCGTACCTTGTATATTAGTTAGACCACTCAAATCAATAACAAGCTACTGATCCGTCTGTTCTTGATTCGGTACCTCCAAACAAGACCTCCCCATTGGTAATGATCATTTCACCTCTTCCAAAGCTTCCAGTAGAGGTAGCTATTGTCATTTCATGTCCTCGTTCTTCAAGGGCATTGACCAAATAAGCAGGAAAATTCGGTTCTACTGTGAACTTCTTGCCTTCAATCCATTGCCATCTTGGTGCGTCCAATGCCATCTGCGGATTCAGGTTGAAATCAATCAGATTCATGGCAACCTGAAGATGCCCTTGAGGCTGCATATAACCTCCCATGACACCAAAAGGACCCACTGCTTTATTGTCCTTCATTATAAAACCAGGGATGATTGTATGATAGGTTCTTTTCCCAGGCATAAGATAATTGTAATCGTCCTTATCCAAAGAGAAATCAGCCCCTCTGTTCTGTAGCGCTATTCCTGTATCATCCACCACTATGCCAGAGCCAAAACCCATATAGTTACTTTGGATGAAGGATACCATATTGCCCTCTCCGTCTGCTGTGCACAAATAGACAGTTCCCCCTGACGATGGGATTCCGGCTTTGAAATCCTGAGCTATCCCATTTATTTGCTTCCTTCTTTGATTGGCAAAGTCATCGCTAAGTAGATCCTCAGCTTTGTACTTCATATAGTTTGGATCCGTCACATATTTTTTCCCATCCGCAAAAGCAAGCTTAATCGCCTCAAACTGCTTGTGATATGTGTCAACAGATTCTTTTGACGGAAAATCAAAACTTTTCAGTATGTTCAGTGCCATCAGTGCCACGATGCCCTGTCCATTGGGAGGTATCTCGCAGATATCATATCCCTTATAATTGACTTTGATAGGCTCCACCCACTCTACTTGAAAATCCGCCAGATCTTCCTTTCGAAGGTAGCCACCATATTTTCTTGAACAGATATCCATTTTCTCAGCCAGTTCTCCCCTATAAAAGCTTTCACCATCGGTTTTAGCAATGTCTTCCAGTGTTCTGGCGTGGTTTGGCAGTTTTACCATTTCTCCCACTTTTGGGGGGGCACCATTAAATGTAAAAGTGTTGTACCATTCGGCATACTCATCTGAGTTGCATTCAGCCTTATATTTTTTATATCCTCTCTCCCAATTATAACCTAGGGTAGGGGTTACAGGATAACCATCTTTTGCATATCTTATGGCCGGTTCCAAAACCACGCTCAAAGGCAATTTACCAAATCGCTTTGACAATGCCGCCCAGGTTGCAGGGGCTCCAGGAACTGTAACAGGTGTCCATCCGAAGACAGGCATCTTTTCCAAGCCCTTCCCTTTTAAGATTTCTGCGGTTAATCCTTTAGGGGCAAATCCACTGCCATTTATACCATACAGTTTTTCATCATTTTTAATCCACACCAAAGCAAATGCATCACCGCCGATGCCGTTGGATGTCGGCTCAACAACAGTCAGGCAAGCCGCTGTCGCAATGGCTGCATCCACCGCATTCCCACCTTTTTTCAACATATCCAGCCCCGCATTTGCCGCTAATGGTTGAGATGTTGCCACCATGCCATTTTTTGCGATATGTGTGTTTCTATTTGAAGCATAGGGTTGATAATTGCAATTAAAATCCATCATTTGTGCCTCCTTGAGTTTGTGATGCTAAATATAAATATATCTTATTATCATTCTTTAATCAATTGACAAATCGAAGTATTTTTGACATGTTTATATGTAATAGTTAGAAATAAAGATAAAATATTGCTTAAAATCTTAACATATGTTAAATTATAATAAACAATTTGCAAAAGGAGAAAAATATGGCTCTTAACAATTTAGATGCAATAGACATGGATATCCTAAAAATCTTATCCGAAA
>DMAP01000223.1 GCA_003446975.1 Clostridiales bacterium
AGTCCGGCCCTGGGCACCAAAAAAAACAAGGACTTACAGCAATGCGCCGTAAGTCCTTTTCTTATTCTGCTTGATAGCCAAACAATTCTGTACAAGAATAGTACAAGAATTGGCCAAGACAGGGATTATTTTCGACCCATCCCGACACCATCACTCCGTTTTGACGGACTCAGCTTCACCCCCACCCCCCCCCACATTGGCATATCTCCACGTCTTTGATAGGTCAGTTTGTCCGGAATGCGCAGTTATGAGCAAATTAGCCGTTCTCGCAACGATTACCCAACTCCAGCGCCATGCGAAAACAGACGAGAAGATTTCATGGGGCATAGGATCAACCCGTTGGACGGTGGAATCGATAACAGCTTCCCGGAAGTGCTGACACCAGCAGGGCCACACGGTCCTCAGTGACATTACCGTAGCAACTTGCTATCGCTTGGCATCTACAATTGGCGCTACCAAAAGATAGAGGTGACAGCATGGCCCCAAAAAAAGGCCCACGAAAAATGGCTATCTCAATTGATTTGCGGCATGATTTTTCTGTTTACGGCGAACTTGTATGGAGCATCAATAGTGGAAAGTTTGTCGAAAAAAACGAAAAATTCAAAGTAACGAACGCCCCATCATTTTCGCTCAAATCGAACAATACACAATCTACAAGTAAAAAATTCCCTAAAAACTCTGACGTACTTTTGTCTTTTCATTACATCGAAACAATAAAAGACATATCACAAATAGGATATTTATATAAATCAAAAGGAATTTTTGAAATTGACATACTGCTCACCAATATATCATTTTCTCATTTATATACATCTTTGATACATACGAAAAGCGAACAGATTTTTATCAGCGGTAGCGAGATCTATCGAGGAAAGAGCGATATAACAGGATTTTACCTTTATATGAATTATGACGAAGAATTCATGACTTAGTATATTCGAATATTCACATTACGTCGCCACAAATACAGACAAATTAAAGCTGGCTATTCAATTAGCGAAAACTTATTGTTTAAAGATAAAGACTCTATATATGTAAAAGCTCTTTTTTTCGCTGATTCCAAATCTTTAAAAATCAGGCGACCGCGCACATTATCTATATTCAAAAAATAGCGGCCTTCTTTACCAAGCACAGATATTTCATGTCCACCAGAAGTAATTTTCAACCCTACTTTAGTTTTTCTCCACCTAGGCGAATTTATAAAATTTCTTAATCTTCTATTAAAAGACTTTAGTCGTCGGATTTCTTCTCCAAGAGATAACGCTTCTGCGCACTCCGAGCCTACGATCATTTCCCCCCAATCAGGATGATAAACAGTTACATGCCATCTGATATCTGCATTGCACCGCCCACACTCTACAGAATCGCTTGGAGTATTATCCTCAAGGTCACTATGCAATATAACCCACCCATCAGGCGGGGGGATTATTCCATGCTCAACAGCATGGCATTTTCTACACAGAACAACACAAAATTCTATGGGATACTCCCATGGCTTTAATCCTTCAACATAATCAGGGTGGTGCACTTGTAATATCCCAGAACACCCGCATTCCTCACACCTATTCCCCCTAAGTTCTAGGCAGAACGCCCGATATTGTTGCCATTCTTTTTTGTGGTATAATTTTTTCATAGCAAAAAACCCACTATTATTATCAAAAAACGACGATCAATCCTTTTCCATGTCTAGCGTTCGATACTCCCCCGCTTCATCGTCGTAAACTTCAACCTCTACACTGCCCCCGGCATCGCGTATGCCTACAACATCAACGTCACGATATTCACCCGCATTGTGGTCGTATACATCGATCGTCTGCCCACTCCTCACCAGATTGCCTTTGCCGATCTCAACATACCCGCCACTCTCTGAATCGTATCCATCCCAAGCAAACGCACTGCTAGAAACAAGCACAATTATGAACGCAAGCGCAATCATTTCCATTATAATACGCCCTCATAACAGCAGAGTTTAGTTATTTCTGCAAATATATAGAATCGTTAGTAAGATTCTTTATACGAACAAAACCAAGGTCACTTGGCTGTATATTATCCAACACAACAGAAACACTTGTCCATGATCCAGGCTTAAAATCTTCGGTAAATGAAACATCTTTTGTATTATTTGGATCATCTATGACAGTTCCATCACTGTCGATACCACCCCATTCAAGCTTTGCTTTAACTCCACTTATAGACGAATACAATGTGTTCCCAAAACGAAGTTTTACTTTTGTGCCGTTTGCATATTGCTTTATATCATCTAGAGACACAGTTAAAACACCCATAGGAAATGTTATTGTTGAATAACCAGAATTTCCTGGCTTTAAGAACGCAATATGCTTGAAATCTTCATACATATTCGCCCACTCAAGCTCTAACTGCCTTGTTTTTATAGTAGACAACTCGGATTGTAGACTAGAAAGCGAAGCCTTTAAATTTTGAATTTCTTCCTCTTGCCTAGACAACTGCTCGCTATTTTTGCTCAACAAATCAAGATACTCACATCCAGACAGAGACAGAGCAATAACAATTACAAATAGAATACGCTTCATACCGAATCCTCCTGCCCAGGCATCTATTTCTTAAATGCAATTCCCTTCATGAAATTATCCATATCCTTCTGAATAGCCCATTCCTGATCTGACATTACATACGTGACAACCACAACCGTTCCCTCTGGACCTCCGTAGTACATGCCACAGGCTGAGAATGGTTTCATGTAGTAGTTCAGCCTGTATCTTATACGGCGAACGCTCCGGCCTTGTATATCAACATCCTCTTGATTAACAACGCTATAGCCGCCCCACCGTTTATCAAGTTCTCTTTCGAGAAATTCGACAACACCATCTGTTTGATTTTGGTCATCGATAACTTGCACAACGCCCCAGGCCGTAGCGCTTGGATGTTCAAAACGCCAATATCCATCTTCTTTTTCAATCACCCACCCCGGAGCGTAGAAGAAAGCAATTTCCCCACTGCTCATTACTGTGCCACCAGTAGGTGAAGGCTTCTTTGCGCACCCGGACAATACGATTAAACATATGGCGACAAGTACAAATCTCTTCAACATAAACATACCTCTCTTTTTTATGCCCCGTATCACGCAAAAAAAGGACAGTCAGCAACTTTTCATGTCATACAATATACTTATGTATTCCACCTTAAAGGCTGAATATACCCATGTATCCATTGCCACTAGACGCAAAAAAGCCCGGACTGGCCGGGCTG
>DMAP01000441.1 GCA_003446975.1 Clostridiales bacterium
CAATTTATACACACAGAGAGATTTTTTTGAGAGAACTGATTTCAAATTCCAGTGATGCGATTGACAAGATTTATTATAAGGCATTGACGGATGAGTCAATGGTTTTTGATAAGAACAACTATTATATAAAGATTGAGGCGGACAAGACCAATAGAATTCTCAAGGTATCTGATACAGGTATCGGTATGACTAAAGAAGAGCTTGAGAGTAATTTAGGAGTTATCGCCAATAGTGGATCACTGAACTTTAAAAAAGAGAACAATATCACAGACGGTTATGAAATAATTGGTCAGTTTGGTGTCGGTTTTTATTCTGCCTTTATGGTAGCGGACAAAGTCACTGTCATATCCAAGGCGCTGGGAAGTGATGTAGCACATAAATGGGAATCTTCAGGAACCACCGGCTATACCATAGAGGAATGCAATAAAGATGGTGTGGGAACGGAAATCATCCTCAAGATCAAAGAAAATACGGAGGACGATCAATTTGATGATTATCTTGAACAATATCGATTAAGGAGTATCATAAAGAAGTATTCTGATTTTGTCAGATATCCGATCAGGATGAATGTAAAAGAAACGAGACTCAAAGAGGGATCAGAAGATGAATACGAGGATGTCGTCGTTGAAAAAACAATCAACAGCATGGTTCCAATCTGGAGAAAGAATAAGAGCGAGTTGAAGGATGAGGACTACGAAAATTTTTATTCAGAGAAACATTATGGGTTCGATAAGCCACTTAAGCATTTGCATGTAAGCGTTGATGGTGTCATACGATATAATGCCATTTTATATATACCTGAGAATATTCCATTTGACTATTATACCAAGGAATACGAAAAAGGATTGGAATTATACGCCAATGGCATATTGATTATGAATAAGTGCAAGGAGCTGCTTCCGGATTATTTTAGTTTTGTCAAGGGAATGGTTGATTCAGAAGATCTGTCACTTAATATTTCTCGGGAAATACTTCAACAGGACAGACAACTCAAGTTTATCGCGAAGAATCTGAAAACCAAGATAAAGAGCGAATTGCAGAACATGTTGAAGCATGAAAGAGATAATTATGATAAATTCTATAAGTCTTTTGGCAGACAGTTGAAATTCGGCATATACGACAACTATGGCATGGAAAAGGAATTGTTGCAGGATCTGCTGATGTTCTACTCCTCAACTTTGAAGAAAATGGTTACCCTTGATGAGTATGTGGACAGAATGCCTGAAGATCAAAAATTCATCTATTATGGTTCAGGAGAATCATACCAGAGAATAGAAAAATTACCGCAATCTGAGTTGGTCAGTGAAAAAGGCTACGAAATATTATACTTCACTGATGACATAGATGAGTTTGCCATTAAATTGCTTTCAAGCTACCGTGATAAGCCTTTTAAGTCGATATCAGATAAAGATCTGGGAATTGACAGTGAAACCGAGAAGAAAGAAGAACAGGAAGAGAATACGGAAAGCAAGGAAATATTCAGTTTCATGAAGGATGTTTTAGGAGACAAGATTAAAGAAGTGCGGGCTTCTAAAAGACTTAAGAACCATCCTGTATGCCTGAGCAATGAGGGTGAAGTTTCAATAGAGATGGAGAAAATACTTAAATCCATGCCTAATGGACAGGATATAAAAGCGGAAAAGATTCTGGAAATAAATACCAATCACGATCTATTCAAGGCACTCAAGGGTGCATTTGATAATGACAAGGATAAGCTAAAAGTGTTGACGAAAGTTTTATACAATCAGGCACTGTTGATAGAGGGATTATCGATAGGCGATCCAGTTGAATACGCTAACGACATTTGGAAAGTAATACAATGATATAAGTGATTATGATAAGAAAAACCGCCCCAAATGCGGTTTTTTTTATTTGTAATCATCTTTTGACATCCAGGTGTATTTTTCCATCCTTGACTTCTATTATCCGATCAGTTTTTTCTGCTATTCTCTGGTCGTGGGTGATTATGACAAAAGTGGTTTTAAATCTTTCGTTGATATCTCTTAAGATTTTATAGACATTTTCAGTTGTATCAGAGTCCAAATTGCCGGTTGGCTCATCTGCCAAAATGATTCTAGGCCTGTTGATCAGTGCTCTGGCAATGGCCGTTCTTTGCTGCTGGCCACCAGACATGTCATTTGCCAGGTTTTTCGAGACTTTTGTCAGGCCTACAAGCTCCAACAGTTCATCAGCCCATTTATCCACATCCTTTGGGACAGTGTAGTTATGTATTTTATAGGGCATTAATATATTTTCCTTAGCGGTGAATTCAGGCAAGAGATAATGAAACTGAAAGATAAAGCCGATAGTTTGGTTTCTAAGCCTGGCCAATGCTTGTTTGTCAAGCGTATCAGTTCTCAATTCTCCTATGTGAACCTCTCCACTGCTTGGTTTATCTAGAGTTCCTATGATATTGAGCATGGTGCTCTTTCCGCTGCCGGATTCACCGATAATGGAGTTGAAGCTTCCTTCATTAAAACTCAAGTTTATATCAAACAGCACTTGCGTTTTTATTTTTTCACCATATATTTTATTGATATTTTTAAGTCTTATGATATCAGCCATTTTTTATCACCTCGATTGGATTCAGTCTTGAGGACAATCTGGCAGGTATCAGCGATGCGGTCATGGCTGAAATGATGGCAAACAAGCCAGACAGGGCAACAAAACCATAGTTGATGAATATAGGAACCACAGGTGTGCCATCGGGATTGACAGCAAAGGTGGTAAATGAAATCAGCAAACCAAATCCTAAAGCTATGCCCAATATAGCACCTAAAATTCCAAGCATCAGGCCTTGAAAGACAAATATAAGACTGGCGTCCCTGTCTTTGATACCCATGGCCTTAAGAATACCAAGCTGTTTTGAACGTTGTACGACTGAAATGGCCAATACGCTTGAAATGCCCAATAATACAGCAACCAACACAAAAACTTGTATCATTATGCTTGAGACACTTTGACCATTCAAGCCGCTCAGTAGCTGTTGATTCTGGTCTTTCCAATTATCAACCCGGATATCTGAAAGCGATAGTGTATAAGCTAAAGATTTGGCGACATTGTCGGCTTCGAAAACCTCAGAGACTTGCATTTCAACAGCTGTGACCTGATTGCCTATACCAAGGATATCTTGAGCGGTTTCCAGATTTGTGATAATCCATGATTCGTTAATCGATGAAACCTTAAGATCATAAAGGCCCGTTACAGTCAAACGAATCGTTCCACCTAAAGGAGAGACAATTAGAATTCTATCGTTAATATCTGTTCCGGTTTTTTCTGCAAGCTCTTTGCCTATTATCGCTTCATCCTTTCTTGAGGGGAGCTGTCCAGCATAGAGGCCTTCCTCAAAGCCATATATTTTGTTGCCTTCTTCCAACTTGAATCCTCTGATGAGAACAGGATCGATATCACTCTCATAATCGATGCTAGCAGGACCATCGGCTGCTACTGAAAGATTGATGATTTCATCGCTGCTTATTTGAGCTTCATACAAAGCACGTTCCCATTCCTTGATTGTTTTTTCGCTGTTGGTTGGTGTTATAGTAATTTGTGGTGCATTTCCAATGGTTGTATTGACAAGGTTGATCTGAAGCCCCTGAATAAGGGATCCTATAAATAATTGAACTGCTACACCAACTGATATTCCAAGGACAATTAGAATCGTCTGACCTTTTCCAGACTTCAGAAAACGGAGCGCTACGCTAAATGCTAGTCTCATGAGTCGAATCCTCCTTGGCAAGGTTTTTGATATCATTGTATGATGCCAAATAGAGATCACCGCCGATTTCAGAGACTGCTGAGGGGTTTTTGTGAAAAGCAGTGCCACCAAGAATTATCTTTATTCGGTCTGAATGTTGTGATCTTATTCTTGCAATGAGTTTCTTGGCCTCAAACATTAAATAGAAGTCAGTTATACCAATAGCTACATATTTTGGATTGTTTTGAGATATTGCTACACAGACTTGATCACGAGGTGTGTTGCTGCCAATAAACACAGATTCATAGCCGTTCAAATCAAAAAAGTCCGACATCATTCTCAATCCGATTTCGTGGTATTCCTTTTCCGGGCAGACTAATACAACTTTGTGATTCAATGAGGCAATATTTCTTTTTTTTTCAATCACATAAGGATAGATTGATTCGATGATGGTTCTGACAATAGCTGTTTTGACGTGCTCGCGCCAAATACAGTCGTTATCATTATTGTCACATTCATCTATCGCATAGAGTGCTGGCCCTAGAATGTTTTCATATAATTCGGGTATGGAAAAATCATTATTGTTCAACCCGTTTAATGCAAATCGTACACAGTCATCTTTTTTGAATTGTTCAAAAAGCTTCATAAACGCATCTTTGTGTTTTTTCATATCATTCACCTGGCAATCACTTTCAAAGGAGAGCCATCCTGCACTGTCAATGAGGGATTGACAATAATTATATCATTCTCATTAAGTCCTGACAGAACAGCGATATTAGTGCTGTCTGAGGGTCCGGTAGAAATGTATGTTTTAACGGCTTTATTGTCTTGAATAACAAAAACAAATTCTCTGCCGTCTTGGTCTTTTTTGACTGACTCTCTTTTTATGATCAGCTGATCGGTCAAGCGAACCACTTCAACCACCGCATCGGCATCAAAACCTGATACCACATGGTTGTCAGTCGATGTCAGTGTTATTTCCACCTTAACCTTAGGCGTTCGACTACTACTTTGAGAATCGATGCTTGCAATAGTTCCTATGGATGTTACAGTGCCTTCATATGATGTGGATATTCCAGTAATATCAACTAGTGAATTTTGACCAAGTTTGATAAAAACCGCATCTTCCTGAGGCACCATGCTTTCAAACTGAAAACTGCTGATGTTGAATATCTCTATTTTGCTGTTTGGTTGGATACTTCTTCCTNNGAAAAGCTGTCAGCACACCTGATATAGAGGATGTTATGAAGTTTTCTTTGTATTTCAGGTTTAGAGTTGAAAGATCAAGCCTTGCAGATTCGATTTGGGTTTCTATTGATCTGGTCCGAGTCTCTTGATTTCTGTCATAATCCAAGTAACGCTTATTGGCATTATCATAATTGAGTTTTGCAATATTATAATAATTGTAAACATCAGAAAAGAGGGATAGCATCCTGTCATGCTCCGATTGGCTGATGGCACCTCCTACAAGCAAAGCTTTGCTTTTCTCTACTTCATTATTGGCAGACTCCAAATCTTTTGATGCCTTGTCTAAATCTTCTTTGGCTATGAGAAGAGCGTTTTTAAGCAACATTTTTTCAACTACACTGGCATCACCTGATACTGTTTTGAGATCATCTTCCAATTGATCAATCAGAAGGTTGGTCTTGTCAATACTAATGCTCAAATCATCAGTGTTCAGTTCGGCTAGTAATTGTCCCGCTTCTACAAAATCATTTTCTACAGCATGGATTTTTTCAACCACAATCCCGGCAGGTAGGCTTATCACTTCGCTGTCTGAAGGCCTAATGGAACCTGAAAGACTGATGGTTTTAACAATATCTCCCGTGATTACTGGGGCTCCTTCGACTTCTATTGAAATATTTTCCGTGTTAAAAAACTGAAAATAGGATATAATAAATACAATAGCAGTAATACTGACAATTATTATTAAACGTTTTTTTTGTAGCATCTATATTCCCCCTTTAAATATAACTCTATTCAATATTAAATTGTAATCATTATAAAGTCAAGTACAAGGAGAAATTATGACTCTATTATTACTTAAATCAAATGAATCGATTGTAAAGATGACCCAATCTATTTTTGAAAAGCAATTTATCAAGGATCCAAAGCTTGAAAAAGATCTGGATGATCGGAGAAAGCGGCTGATGCTACAGGATATCTATTATAATATTGACAATTTAGAGGCTGCCATCTTACATGATTCTGAGCATATAATCGTTGATTATGTCAATTGGTTGATGGGGCTGTTGTTTTATAGAATGAAGCATCTTGGTCTTGATCGGATTAAAACCTTTATGATCGATCATTATATTCTTCTGAATGAAGCTGTCAACTCAGCAATGGATGAAGTATATATTGAAAAAGCAGAGAAACATATCAATAATGCCATAGAAGCAATTAGACATTTCGAGTTGAATAATATCAGTTATTTGGATGGCATACGTCTTGAGTCCCAGGCTAA
This sequence comes from Clostridiales bacterium, assembly GCA_003446975.1. Taxonomy (GTDB): domain Bacteria; phylum Bacillota; class Clostridia; order Tissierellales; family Dethiosulfatibacteraceae; genus 38-11. The sequence goes on from DMAP01000441.1 coordinate 6,165, forward strand.
GAATTATCTAGAAGCACTGTTGGCAAGGGATAGGCAAAAAGCGAGTGATATTGTAATCACAACACTGGATAATGGCGCAACCCTTGAGGAAGTATATGTGGGCCTCTTCAGGCCTGTCATGCATGAGGTAGGAAATCTGTGGTATAAGAATATCATAGCTGTTGACAAGGAACATTATGCTACTGCAGTCACTCAGGGTGTCATGTCACAGCTTTATCCAAGAATTTTTGCGACTCCCAAGAATGGCAGGACAATGGTTTCTCTATGCGTTGGCAATGAGCTTCACGAAATGGGCATCAGAATGCTTTCAGATCTGTTTGAGATACAGGGTTGGGACACCATATATCTGGGTGCATCTGTGCCCTGGGAGAGCCTGATCAGCTCCTTGGAGGAGTATAATCCTGATTTGATAACCCTATCGGTAACCATGCCCAATTATTTGAGCAACTGCAAAGAAACCATTGATGCAATCAGAAAAGAGAAGCGATTCGACCACATGAAAATCGCAGTTGGGGGCAAAGCCCTGGATATGGGAAACAATCTCCGTGAAAAATGGAATGTTGATGTGGAAGCCACCAGTTATGAGGAATTAGTGGCTTGGACCCGTATTAATTGATAGGTGGTATATGGTAAAAATACTTGTCTTACTGGACGAAAACAATCGAATAAGAAAAGTGAGCACCAATACGACTGGTTTAGATCTGAAAGTAGGTGATGGCTTTGACCAACTATTTCAAGATAGCCTTTATCAGGGCTTGGTCAGGCACATCCAGAACTGTAGACTTTCAGACAATGCGACCAGCATAACATCTCAGATCATCTCCGGTGAAGATATTATATCTGTATCCGTGTTTATCACTCCTTTGAATGGTGATGTTTCCGTTTTGATACTGGATGGTTCTGCATTGGATGTAAGATCACACGATGAATGCTTTAAGATTTATAATGATTACATCAATCTAATGCGATCGGAGTTTAGAAACCTAATTAGAAGTTTAAAAAATGACGGTGATGATCAATTGGAAGAATTTCACGCATTAAACAATGAGTTGATCAATACCAAGAGACTGCTGCAAAAATCAAACGCTAAATTAAGTGCTTTAAATACAACTTTGGAAGGCAGATTAGTTAAGGATGCTTTGACTGGACTGGTCAGTAGATATCAATATTGGACTGAGATTGAAAAGATGATACAGAACCATAGCAACCAGTTTGGCGTATTTGTTTTTATCGATCTTGACGGATTCAAATCTGTAAATGATACATTCGGGCACTCTGCCGGTGATCAGTTTTTGGTTGAATTTGGGAAAAGACTGAACAGTATTGAAATAAAGGAAAACATTAAAATCAGGATTGCCGGAGATGAGTTTGCCTTATACATTCATGGTTATGATTCGATAGATCATGATTGTATCGAAGCAATATGGGAAAAGATAAGCGCTAGAGTATTATATGGACCAATAGAGGTCAATGGCATTATGATCCCTGTTTCTGTCAGCTGTGGCATGGCAGTGTTCGGTAAAGATACCAACAGCATAGGACAACTTATTGAGTATGCTGATTTCGCCATGTACCAGTCAAAAAAAAGCGGGAAAGGCAGATATACATTGTTCAATCAAAGTGAATACACTAAACACTTTGAAAATGATGAGCGAATTGAAGAGTTAGACAGAATAATAAGAGATAAAGATTTCTACCATGTTTTCCAACCGTTTATAGGCGCTGACACAGGATTAATAGAAGGCTATAGCGTTCAGCTTAGAACGAAATCAGGTGTATTTAAGAACACGATGGATTTAATCAGTTTTGCTTATGAAATCGGTCGTTACAGGGAACTTGATTTGGTCAGTATGAATAACATCAGGATCAGCAATGATTTTAGGGATAAAATCAGACATAAAAGTCTACTTGTTACCCATGGACCTTATCCCATTGCAGATGAGGTCGTATCAAACTTATACTCGGAAGCATTAAAAGATGTCAGCTTGGTGTTTGAAATATGGATGCCGATTAACATTGAGCCCCAGGAGATGATTAAAATCAGGGAATCGAGCAGGGTTGTAAATGGACAGGTGGCTCTTGCGAACTTTGGTGTGGAGAACATTGATAATCTTATAATGTTAGCTACAGAACCAGACATCATACGATTCAACAAGAAACTGGTTCGAAAAGCAATGGCTGACAAGAGTGCTGAGAAAGTATTGAAAAATATTGTTGCTTATTGTAAAATTCAAGGAACAAAAACTATGGGTGATTTTATAGAAAATGAAGATGATTTGACTTTTTTAAAGAATCTTGGCGTTGATTTTCTACAAGGATTTTACATCAGTTATCCTAAATGAGATAGGTGTTGTTAGAAGCAAGGGAGGTGTTGAAAATGGATAAAACATTAAAAAGAACTTTAGCCTGGACAGGTATAGGCTTATTGATACTGCTGCTTTTAATTGTAGTGAACCAAATTACCCAGGTTTCTATGGCAGCATCAACTATACATCCCGCTTTCGGGAGATTGGTTACCATATTGTTGGCGATGTTTTTCACAGTTATTTTCCTAGTCCCTTTATTTGGCTTTTTAAAACTTAGAAAACCGTTGGAGTTGCCGGATGAGACCAACACGGAAGCT
>DMAP01000249.1 GCA_003446975.1 Clostridiales bacterium
AAATAGATTGTCAAAGAATGGAATTTTCATAAAAGGAATTACCTTCTATGTGAAAACATTCTTCAAATTGGTGTTGATCATTCTGACATTTCTACTTCTTCTCAAAATCATGAAGATAGATCTAAGTTCCCTGACAGATGCTATTATATCAGATGCATATGAAATCAGGAATAAAGGACTTGTTTTTACAAGTTTCTTTGTTGTACTCTTTGGTCCGTTGATTGAAGAACTAGGGTTTAGATTCGCTCTTTCTTTTAAACGTGTCCATATTTTCATATCTGTATCAGTTTTAAGCTTTATGTTTCTTTCTTTATGGTTGGGAAGAGGCTTTTTTGCTGATATCCTTTTCAAGGCATTGATATCCTTACTGATAGGCTCATCCACTTTGCTTGTTAATCAGAAACGATATGACATTGTTCAACAAAAATATGGGCTCCAGATTATCTGGTTAACTATCATGCTCTTTGGATTTTCACATATTGTTAATTATAAATTGAGAATTTCATGCAAATACCTATAGCATTAATGATGTGTTTGCCCCAGGTATTAATGGGAATTGTGTTCACTTATTTCAGGCTGAATTTGGGTTTTCTATTTGGATTATTGCTTCATTCTTTGATAAATGGAATCTCATTTTCTTTTAGCCTGTTGGTAACATAAGTTTGTGATTGTTTATACCGTCTCCAATCTTAACCCTTTTCCTCGTTCGTTGATTATCTGGATTGACTTGTCTTTAGAGAGATATTTTCGCAATTTGGAGATAAAGACATCAAGACTACGGGAGGTAAAATAGTCTGTCTCATCCCAAAAAGCAGTAAGTATCTCCTCTCTGGGTACCGTAGAATTTCTCTTGTCACAGAGCATTTTCAGGATTCCGGCTTCCCTTGCTGTCAGCTTAATTTTTCCTGAATTCAATTCTAGTACCTCCTCTAGAAAAAAGAATCTGTATAGACCAATTTTGATACAGTCAGAAGTTATTATTTGGGAAGAAGAATCCATTGTCCGATATAGCGTCCTTCTGAAAATTGCCTGAATTTGGGCATGAAGTTCTTCGGCCAGGAAAGGTTTTTTGATGTAGTTGTCAGCACCGGAGTCAAATCCGTCCACCACATTTTTGGGATACGTTTTACCTGATTCAATGATGATGATGGTGGTTTGACCCGTTTCCCGAATTCTGCGTATCAATTCCAACCCGTTCATCCGCGGCATCTCAATATCGGTTACCACCACATCGGGATTGTCTTTTTGAAAGAGCTCCCATGCCTCCTCCCCATCTTTTGCCCAGAGGATATCATATTCCCCGATCAGTTCCAGCCCGCCCCGCGTGACATAGGCACTGTCTTCATCGTCTTCCACAAACAACAATTTGATCATATTGGTCTGTTTAGTGAGGAACTGCTTCTTCGGCTGATGCCGGCACAAACAATACAAATTCCGATCCTACTCCCTCTTCACTGAAGAGCCCAATGGTGCCTCCGTGAGCCTCCATCACCTTCTTGACATAGCTCAGTCCCAACCCAAACCCTCTTGCTTCGTTCCGCTGGACTGCCTTTCCTCTCTCAAACTTCGCGAATATCTTCTCCTGCTCCTTCTTGGAAATCCCGTATCCATCGTCTTTGATACAGATGATGGTTGCCTCCTCTTTTTGTTCACATCTGATTTCAATATTCACGCTTTCTGTGGAATATTTGATTGCATTGTCCATCAGATTACTGATGGCGTTCTGGATCAATACCGGATCGGCCAGGAAGGTTATTTCACCGGGAAAAAAATGGGTGGTGAAACGAATATCCTTTTTTGCCTGTATTTTGAATTTTTCCATCAGAGAGAAAACTATCTCATTGAGGTTCAGCATCTCAGGTTCTATTGTGAGTTGTGCCTGTTCTGCACGTGCCAGTGTCAGAATACGGTCGGTCAGTGCCTGTAAGTTAAGGATCTGTTGTTGTGCCAGCCGGAAGTATTTGTTACGTTGTATCGGGTCCAGATAGATCTTCTCATTTACCAGTAGATGGTTTACCTGCGCGATGGCCTGTAGTGGTGTGGCCATGTCATGTGTTAGGGCGTGTGAGAAATCGTTTTGTAATTGACGGATATGTCGCTCCTTGATAAAGGAACTCAGTAGATAGAAGAATGTATATCCCACGAACAGGATCAGCAGAACCGAAAGAATCAATATAAACAACATCTGTCGGAATATGGTACGATAAGGAGAGACCAGCAAAACCTGTAAACCCTCACTTTTGTCGAGTCTTACAGGGATCAATTCGGAGCGAAATGCTCCTTTCATTGAACCCTTTCCTTTGGGATCTGTTGTCCCCAAGATTTCACCGGATTCAGCAACAATATGATTGATGAAAAAACGTCCGTAGAGATCCCGGGCTTTGATGTCCAAATGGAAAATGGAGTCGATGGTTGCAAGATTCATCCTCCGGTTTCGCTTGATCAGGAACTCCTGGTAAACCAGTTCTGGTCCGCTGAAAAAGCCTTCGTCAAAATTATCTTCCACTACACCAATAATTTCATTGGTTGTAGAATCAACCACCAGATCTCTTCGCATCATCAACTCCTTGTTGACAGAAGCTTTGAAAGTCTCATTGATCTGGGTGGTCATATGTCTCTCAATCAACTGAATCAGATTGTGCATCCAGATTCCCTGTAAAACAACGATCAGGATGATGGCCGAGAAGGTAAGCAACTTGATATGTTTTTCGGAGTTCATGATTCTGCGCACTTGATGCAAATATAAAAGATTTATCCTTAATACACAGTACTTTCTCGTGTTTTTTTTATGTTGTCTTGTAAATCATCGGAATCTTATATAACTCATGACAATGGGTTATATAAGATTCACTTAACCAAATGGTCATGGACAC
>DMAP01000250.1 GCA_003446975.1 Clostridiales bacterium
CAAAAAATGAAACCAGCCCTCTTAAACTTCCTTAGAGAACTGGTTTCTATGATTCTGTTTTCATGCTTACTCCTTTTGGTGGAATCACACCATTATGTATTTTAGCAATATTCTGTAGGTCAGAATATATACTTAAAACATCTACCCTATTCTATCATTCACTTGCAATGCATCAGATTGGTTATCTTAAACTTAATTTGGTTTTCTCTTGCAACTATGACAAGTAGTCAAACCCACTTTCCTCTTCATCTACACCGCTATACTGATAAAATAGAATATTTGTTGTATCTATATTATACCTAATATACTAAAATTATTCAAGGGGTTTAATAAGAAACAACTTTTTTTTATTAAAACAAATCTTTCTGATGATTATATACAGCATATGTGATATAATATGCAGTATACAAAATGCTTTTTGCGACAATCAGAATGTAATACAATATATTTCATTACAATAACTGAATTTGAGGAATTTGATGAACGTACAAAAAAATATTAAACTCTATTCTCATGCTAAAATTAATCTATTTTTTAACATTGTATCAAAAAGACAAGACTCTTATCACAACATAGAATCGGTGATGCAAACAATAGGTTTGAGAGATGATGTAATGATTAAAAATACAAATAAAAGCATATTAATAAAATGTAACAATTCATCAATACCCCTAGACCATCGAAATACGGCTTATCAGGCAGCTGATCTGATGGTTCAGAGGTTCCATCTAAAGGAAGGCTATGAAATTGAAATCACAAAAAGAATTCCTCATGGCGCAGGACTTGCGGGAGGAAGCAGCAATGCAGCCGCAGTTATTTTAGGGATTAAGAGCATGAACAATCTGGATATATCGAATGAAGAACTGTTGGATTTGGGCAAAAGCATAGGTGCTGATGTTCCGTACTGCATGATGGGAGGAACATGCCTGGCTCACGGAATCGGCGAGCAATTAACCAGATTGAAGGATTTTAGTTGGAACCACATTTTGTTGGTTAAGCCTGAGTTTAGTATTGACACCAAAGATATATACAGCTTGGTCAATAAAGAAATGTACAATCGCTATAATATCGACAATATCCTTGAAAAAATAAATCAGGATAACCATTTAGAGGCAATTAAGGCGTGTAGAAATTTATTGGAGGACATTGCCATGGAGATTTATCCTGAGATCAAATCAATAAAGAATAAGATATTAAAAACGGGGGGTATCAATGCACAGATGACAGGGAGCGGATCGGCTGTCATAGGGTTTTATCCCGGCGAAATGACTTTAAATCGATCGGCGGCGTATTTCAGACAAATTTATAGAGAAGTCCATACCACAAAAACCACAAGGGAGGGAATAGAAAATGGAGAAAAAGCTGGATATAATCAACATCAATGAGTACAAGCCTTTAAGAGATATCGTTTTTGAAACGCTGAAGGATGCTATTTTGAAGGGGAAGCTGGAGCCTAAAGAAAGGCTGATGGAGATACAGCTTGCGGATCAATTGGGGGTTAGCAGGACACCTGTCAGGGAAGCAATCAGAAAACTGGAGTTGGAAGGTCTTGTCATCATGGAGCCAAGAAAAGGGGCCTATGTATCGGATATATCTTATGAAGACATTATTGATACACTTGAGGTGAGAGAGGCGTTGGAGACCTATGCCGTAAAACTGGCAATCGAGAAGAGAGAGTCAGAAAAGGTCGAAGAGCTGGAAAGTCTAAACAACGAGTTTAAAAAAGCATTTGAAGAAGACGACATCCAAAGGATGGTTTACTTGGATACGACCATCCATAATAACATTTTGGCATTATCGGGCAATAAAAAATTGATCTCATTCATGGATGCACTTAATGAAATTATGCAGCGTTTCAGACTGATTTATTTCAATGAATCATATAACCCCGAAAGTATAATTGTTGAGCACTTTGAGGTCTTTAAAGCCATAAAGGCCGGTGATAAGAATGGGGCTGTCAAAGCTATGGAAAACCATCTTTCAAGCCTTAAGGATGATATCAAAAAGGTATACAAGAAGGATTAGAACAAATGGAGAAATATAGATGTTTAAACTGATTGCATGCGATTTGGATGACACCCTTTTGAGAAATGACTTTTCTGTGAGTCCAATCAACAGAAAAGCAATCGAGGAAGCAAAAAAAAGAGGAATAAAGTTCATTGTTCTTACGGGTAGAGTGACTGCTGCGGTGAAACCTATAGTGAATGCGTTAGGCATTTATGAACCATTTGGAAGCTTTCAAGGTGCTAAGATAATAGACCCTTTAACAAATGAGATGTTATACTCCTGTCAGCTAGAGAGGCAGAATGCGCTGGATATGTTAAGATATGCTGAAAAAAATGACATCCACGTCAATATCTATGATGATACGAAAATATTTGTAAAGCAATTGAACAAATGGACTGTTTTTTATGAAAGTTTTGCAAGGAAGGTGGAAATTGTTGTAGTAGGCAGTCTCCAGAATTATTTTTTCAAGGAAACTCCAAAGATTGTAATGATTGATGAGCATGAGAAATTACTGAAAGCCTATGAGGAGATATCGAGATTCAAGTCGGATGATATTAACATGTTTTTTTCAAAAAAGAATTTTCTCGAGTTCACCAATAAACAAGCGACAAAGGGCCATGCACTTAAATTCCTTGCTGATAAATGGCATATTGAGAGGCATGAAATAATGGCGATAGGTGACAACTACAATGATCTGACCATGATTGAGTATGCTGGGTTAGGCATCTGTATGGAAAATGGAGAAGAAAGCGTGAAGATGAAGTCCGATTTTGTCACTCTATCCAATGAGAATGACGGTGTAGCTTATGCTATCGACAAGTTTATATTAAAAACACAAAACCCCGCCGAATGATCCTGCGGGGTTTTGCTGTTGAGTTTTTGAGGAGTAATTATTTACTATAGACCGAAGGATTTAACCTCTTCGGGTATAATCAGTTTCGCTCCGGTTGCTGCCACCACTTCTTCGACTGTGGTATCCGGTCCGATTTCTCTTAAAACAAGGCCTTGTGGAGTAACCTCCATAACCGCCATTTCAGTGACAATCAAATCCACTTGTTGTTTTGCGGTTAAAGGCAATGTGCATTCTGCCAGTATTTTTTGTTCGCCCTTTTGGGTATGCTGCATAGCGACGATGACTTTTTTAGCGCCAACTGTTAGGTCCATTGCACCACCCATTCCAGGAACCATTTTTCCTGGGACTTTCCAATTTGCCAGGTTTCCCTTTCCATCAACTTCCAAAGCACCGAGGACAGTGGCATCCACATGACCGCCTCTGATGATGCCAAATGATGTGGCACTGTCAAAGTAGCACCCGCCTGGCAGAAGTGTTACAGGTTGTCCACCTGCGTTGGTCAAATCCTTGTTTTCAAATCCTTTTTCAGGTGTTGGTCCCAAACCGATCAGTCCGTTTTCTGATTGAAAATATACTTCTATGTCATCCGGAATATAATTCGCGACCATTGTAGGCAATCCAATTCCTAAATTGACCAAATCCCCATCCTTCAATTCCTGCGCGACTCTTTTAGCGATGACTTCTTTAACTTGATTTTTATCCAATGCCATTATTCTGCACCTCCAACGATAAAGTTTATGAATTTAAATGGAGTTGCAACGCAGTTCGGATCGATATCTCCTATTTCCACGATCTCTTCGGCTTCTATGATGACAGTCTCAGCCGCCATTGCCATCAAAGGATTGAAATTTCTGGCAGTCGCGTTGTAGAACACGTTACCTTTCTTATCAACCTTAGCGCCACATAGCAGAGCTATGTCAGCTTTTAGAGGTGTTTCCAACAGATAAACCTGTCCATTGACTTTGATGCGCTCTTTTTCATCTTCGGCTTCTGTTCCTATTCCTGTCGGTGTGAGAACGCCACCAAGTCCAAAGCCGCCACATCTGATTCTTTCAGCCAGCGTTCCCTGTGGAACTAATTCAACTTCCGTTTCACCGGCATTCATTTGTCTGCCTGTTTCAGGATTTGTCCCTATGTGGGATACGATGACTTTCTTGAACTGCTTGTTAACAATTAATTTTCCAACCGTTTTGTCTGGAAATGAAGTGTCATTGCAAATTAAGGTTAAATCTTTGACACCACTTTTAGCCAAGGCATCCAGTATTTTTGGCGGAGAGCCTACACCTAGAAAACCACCGACCATGATTGTCATGCCATCTTTTACTTTTGACGCGGCTTCTGTCGCGGTTATGAATTTGTTCAATCTATTTGCCTCCTTAGTACTATTTATTTTCTTTCTACTAGAAGTGTTGTTCCCATTCCGCCACCGATACACAATGTGGCTAGACCTTTCTTGCTGTCTCTCTTTTTCATTTCATGCAACAATGTGACTAGAATTCTAGCGCCTGATCCGCCAATTGGATGACCTAATGCGATTGCTCCACCATTGACATTGACTTTTTCAGGATTCAGTCCCAAATCTCTGACGACTGAAATTGATTGTGCTGCAAATGCCTCGTTTGCTTCAATCAGATCTAGGTCTTCTACAGTCCATCCAAGCTTATCCAATGCTTTTTTGGTTGCAGGGACTGGTCCGTAACCCATAATTGTAGGATCCACACCACCTGAAGCGAAGCTGGCGATTGTGGCCAATGGCTCAACACCTAACTTATCGGCAGTCTCTTTGCTCATGACGATTAGCATTGATGCGCCATCATTGATTCCTGATGCGTTGGCAGCAGTTACAGTACCGTCTTTTTTGAAAGCAGGCTTCAATTTGGCAAATTTTTCAATAGTTGAACCATGCTTAGGAAATTCATCTGTATCGACTACTACTGGATCACCTTTTCTTTGAGGTATTTCAACAGGTACGATCTCATCTTTGAATCTTCCTGATTTTTGAGCCGCTTCTGCCTTGTTTTGGCTGGACACTGCAAATTGGTCTTGTTCCTCTTTGGTTATTTTCCATTGCTCAGCGATATTTTCAGCTGTGATTCCCATGTGATAATTGTTATATGCGTCTGTCAATCCATCATAGACCATGGAGTCAACTATTTTACCGTCACCCATTCTTTGTCCCCAACGATGGTTGTTCAAAACGTAAGGTGCTTGACTCATGCTTTCAGTTCCGCCACATAAAACAATATCACAATCTCCGTTTTGGATGAACTGATAGGCAAGACTCACTGCTCTAAGGCCTGATCCACAAACCTTATTAAGTGTAAAACCGGTTACTTCAACTGGTACACCGGCAGCTATCGCTACCTGTCTAGCCACGTTTTGTCCCAAACCTGCGCTTAACACATTACCGATAACATATTCATCAATCATATCCGGCGTTATTTTTGCTCTTTTTATGGCTTCTTTAGCTGCTACTGCACCTAATTGAACTGCTGATAAAGCTGCCAAACTACCGCCATACGACCCGATAGGTGTTCTGACTGCAGATGCTATTACAACTTCTCTTTTCATTATAAAATCCTCCTTAGATTATTTACTTGTTAGCTGCTAATATTTATATAGCAATTTCTATGCCAACTTTAATAATATTTTAACATATTATTCGAGACATTGCTATCACTTATTTTTGCAATCAGCCAAAAAGTAAAATACTCGTATTTATATGCGAAATTGCATATGAAAATAATAGAGAGTTGCACATATGCATATATATCGTTTATAATATGGTAGGAGGTGTCCGATGAAAGAGATGATAGCTGTTCCCAATTTAAAATGGCTTTACTTTAGTTATGTGATAACCGATGATAAATACAACATAAGAGATTTTGATGATCATTTTTTTCACTTTACCAAGGAAAACGAGGATATTAAAAATAAAAAACTGACCGTTCATTTCAATAATATACAATACGAGTACTTCGACAATTTTTATGAAGTCGAAAACAAATATGGCGATCGATTCTACATTATGCAGAGAAAGCTTGAATTGAACAATGCTGAAATGTATCTTTTTCTCCTGACAGATTACAAAATCTATAAGGAGTTGGAGAATCAAATCAGTTATCTTAACAAACAGCAATATCTCTACAATGAACTATTCAACAAACTGGAGGACGGCATCTATATCACTGATGAATGGGGAAAGACGCTATATGTCAATGATTCATTTCTCAATCTTTCAGGGCTCAACCGAGAGGAGTTGATTGGCCAGACGGTATACGAGCTAAGAGATGAGCGTGTTCTGCCCAACTCCTGCTGCGCAAAGGTCATTGAGACAAGAGGTCCGGTATCAACCATCAACAATTATTACAAAGGCCAAAAATGCCTGGTGTCAGGTTCGCCGATTTATGATGAAAAAGGCCAGTTGAAGCGAACGATTGCTGTTATCAGGGATGTATCCGAACTGGATATGTTGATGAAGAAGATTGCCAAGGAAGAAACCCTCTCACTGATTTACACCAAAAAACTCAATTCAGTCAATACCAAATCAGGTGACAAGGATGTTGTCATATCCAACAACAAGAAAATGAAATCTCTATATAGCAAAGCCGATCGCTTATCTCAAGTCGACAGCACTGTCTTGATTCTTGGAGAAACGGGCGTAGGAAAGGATTTTTTAGCCACATACATACATAGTGGCAGTGAAAGGGAAAAAGAAGGCAACATCATCAAAATCAATTGTGGTGCGATTCCGGAGCATCTCATCGAATCAGAGTTGTTTGGCTATGAGGAAGGCGCATTTACAGGCGCCCAAAAAGGTGGAAAGAAGGGATTATTCGAAGAAGCCGGAAAAGGCACCATATTTTTGGATGAAATAGGAGATATGCCATATATGCTCCAGATAAAACTCTTGAACGCATTGAACGACAGGAAGTTTTATCGAATAGGAGGAAACAAGGCTATCACTTTCAATGCGCGAATAATCGCAGCGACCAACACAGATCTGAAAAAATTGGTGGATGAGAAAAAATTCAGGGCTGATCTATACTACAGACTGAATGTTATAACACTAAAAATCCCACCGTTGAGAGAAAGACAAGAGGATTTGCTGCCTTTGGCCCAGAGTTTTCTTGAGTATTACAACAACAAGCACAGAAGAAACTGCTTCTTCTCACCGGAATGCCTGGAGCATCTGTTGGTATACAACTGGCCTGGCAATATCAGAGAGTTGAAAAATATTGTTGAGCGAATGGTAATCATTTCTGAGGATGTTTGTCTTGAATCAAGGCTATTCAGAGAGCAGATCAGCCAAGAAGGCCATGAGATAGACCTGAATAAGCTGATACACTGGACCAAAGATAAGCTAACACTAAAACAGCAACTCGAATATCAAGAGAAATTAATCATTGAAAACACTTTGGAAACATGCAAGAACATGAAAGAAGCTTCCTTGAAACTTGGAATTGATATATCAACTCTGGTCAGGAAAAAACAAAAATACAATATTTAAAAAAAAGAAAAAATGAAAGAAATTTTTCTTCCATTTTCAAAAAGTGTATGGTATACTTTACATGTAGCCATAAGCACTTTTATAATCTCCTTTTTAGCCTTCACTAGCAATCTTTCGGTGAAGGTATTTTCATGTTCAAATGATGCCTACTTCCCGACTATTTCATAGGTATCTTCAGCTATGATCATCTCTTCATTAGCATTAACAACAATGACTTTCACCTTGGAGTCATCAGTGCTAATCACACCCTCACCAGAAAGGGTCTTATTTTTATTTAGATCCAGCTTCACACCCATATACTCAAATCCACTACAGACTCTTTCTCTGATATACCAGGCATTCTCACCTACACCACCTGAGAATATCAGCACATCCATACCAGCCATTTCAGCTGCATAAGCGCCTATGTATTTTCTGAATCTGTGGCAAACCGCATCGATTGTATCGGATGCTCTTTGATTGCCTTTCTTTGATTCCTCCTGGATTTCTCTCATGTCGTTGCTCAAGCCGGACAATCCCAACCAACCGCTTTTTTTATTGATGATGGTGTCCGCCTCCTCAATTGAAAGATTTTCCTTCTTAATCAGGTATAGCAAGGCGGCTGCATCCATGTCACCGGAACGGGTGGATTGTATTAGTCCTTCATGTGGTGTGAAACCGGTGCTGACATCGATTGATTTTCCATATAGTACAGCATTGGCCGTTGTACCGCTTCCCAACATCATGTTGACGATGCGGTATTTGGAGGTATTCTCTTCTAAGAATTTCTGAGCCTGTTCCAGCATGCTTCTGAAAGCGATGCCATGAAAACCGTATCGTCTTATTCTGTGTTTTTCTGTCAGCTCCAAGGGCAAAGCATACAGGTAGGCGTGTCTTGGCAGTGTCATATGGAATCCATTGTCAAACACTGCAATCTGTGGTACGCCAGGCAATAGCTTTTGGCATGCGTATATACCCGATAAATGATTTGGGTTGTGAAGAGGTGCCAGGTCTTTTATTTCTTCAATGTAATCAATGACCAGTTGAGTGATTTCAAGAGAGATATTATGCTTCTCTCCTCCCTGAACGACTCTATGTCCGATTGCTGCAATATCAGACATTGAAAAACCAATAGACGCTTCTTTTGATGTCAGTGTATGCAATATCAAATCGATACCTTGTTCGTGATTATCGATTGCAAGTATCTCTTTGATACTGTCATTATCTTTGACTTCAAACTTAAATTCTGAGTCGCTGTAACCGATTTTTCCAACAGAGCCTTTCACATAGACATGATAGCCTGGCATCTCGCAGACCTGAAACTTAATTGATGAACTGCCACAATTCAACACTAGTATATACATTAGACGACCTCCATAAATCATATTAAATACATTATATATAAAACGTGGCTGAAAATAAACAGGTTGTTGCCAAACTTTTCTTCTGATAGAATGAAAACAGGAAAGACTAATAGCCTGAGGATAGTATGATGATAAAAAAATACTTTTGGATCATTAAATTTTTTTTTACAACATTGATCTTGTTCTTGGCACTGAGATTTGAGAGGACCGCAAGCGTGAGGCTTTTTTATTTTGCCTATCTTGCCATTGGTTATGTATCGGTGGGAATCATCAGAAAGTTTTTTGTCAGAAGCAAAAATGTCAGATTGTTAAGTTTTTTGATTGATATAGCAATTGTGTTTACGATGGAGACCTTGACCCGATATATCATCAATTATGCCCTGCATACTTTTTATATTGTTATTCTGATTGATGCATACCTAGTGCTGGATAAGAAACCATTTGCATTGATTGGCGCTGCAGCTGGTTTCGCTTCACTACTCAAGTATATCAATATGCTGTTGCTTTCCAGATCATTTACCAAGATTGCGGAAACTGTATTTTTTGCTTTGTTTACCGTTTTTATTATCATTACAGTTTATCTGCTCAAGGAAGTCAAAGAAGAAAAAAGCAAAACAGAAATGGTGTATAAGGAGCTTCTCACTACCTACAAGGAGCTGGAAGGCAAATATAAAAATGGGATGCTTGAATTTGAACCGGAACCGATCGTTGAAGAGTTGACTGATAGAGAAAAGGAAATCTGCAGACTGATCGGGGAGGGACGGAACAACAAGGAGATAGCAGAGACTTTATATATCAGTGAAGGAACGGTTAAAAACCACATAACCAATATACTAAAAAAGATTGAACTGAGGGATAGAACGCAATTGGCGGTATTTGCCCTTAGGAATAGAATATAGCACCCAAATTAGGTGCTATTTTTTTCGTTCCAACAAGTACTCAGCGATCTCCACAAGGCGTTGTGATTTGTCTCCCAGATATTTTATGCTTTCAATAGCTTGCCCTGTGTATCTCTGTAGCAAGCTTTCTGATTCCTTTAGCCCAAGTAAAGCAACATATGTGAGTTTATCGTTTTTCTCATCACTTCCAGTTGGTTTTCCTAAATCAGATTCTTGGGCTGTTACGTCAAGGATATCATCCTTGATCTGAAAAGCCAATCCGAGATAATCGGAATATTGTGTAATTTTATAGGTTTCTTCTTCTGATGCGCCACCTGCGGTAGCACCAATCTGACATGCGGCTCTGATGAGAGCGCCAGTCTTCAGTCGATGCATATATTCCAGATATTCTAAGCTTCTTTCCTCAACAAACATATCAACCACTTGACCGCCAATCATCCCCTCAGTTCCTGAGGACGCCATCAGTATCTCAAGACATCTCAATATAACCTCTGGTGACAAACCCGTCAGACTTCGGTTTTGCAGCACTGTTTCCACAGACTTGTTCAATAGACCGTCACCAGCCAGTATGGCCATGGCTTCGCCATATACCTTGTGATTGGTCAGTTTACCTCTTCGATAATCGTCATCGTCCATAGCAGGTAAATCATCGTGGATTAGGGAATAGGTGTGAATCATTTCAAGTGCGCATGCAAATGGCATTATGCTGTCTTCGTCATAGGATCTGAATATTTCAAAAACGGCCATCATAAGAATCGGACGGATTCTTTTTCCGCCAGCGTTTAAGCTATACCGCATGCTTTCATATATTTTTTTTTGCCTGTTTTCACAACAAGGCAAATAGGTTTCCAGATACTCTTCAATTTTTTTTAATTTGATTTCATACCAGTTCTTAAAATCCATGGCTACCTTCCATTCAATTTACTCAAATCATTATACCATTCGAAGGATAAAGAGACAATTAGAAGTGGTATTCTTAAGAATAGCGAACGTTCAAAAAATAAACATGAACGTCAATAATTATAACGTGATAAGAATGTATAAACTCTAAAACCCTCTAATTTCAACATTTTATTATTGGCATGGAAATTGCTCTAATTTCCATGTCAATATTTTTTTGGAGGAAATTATGAAAAGAATCATAAAAGAAGAGGAAAATTGTATAGGATGTAGAATATGTGAACAAGCTTGTTCTGATCGGAATTATGGTGGAGTTGACAAATCGTCAATCAAAATCGAAGAGAGTGGTGTGGGTTATCAAATTAAAGTATGCAATCAATGTGGTGTATGCATCGATATCTGCCCTGTGGAAGCCATCGTCAGAGATAGTGAGGGTGTTGTCAGAATCAACAAGGATATTTGTGTGGCATGTCTTATGTGTGTTGGGTTCTGTCCTGAAGAAGCCATGTTTTATCATAAGGAAAGCATTATTCCTTTCAAATGCATATCTTGTGGCGCTTGTGCTGATGCATGTCCATCCAATGCGATTAGTTTAGAAATATAGGAGGAATCTATGAATTTAGAAGCGATTAAGAGTAAACATAGACTGTTGAGAAAACATCAATATAATAAACAAGACCTTTTTAGAGGTTATACAGGAAAAACTCTCTATATCAATTTAAGTACAAGTGAAATAAAAGAAAAAGTCGTGACTGAAGAAATGAAAGATAAGTTTATTGGGGGTAAAGGATTCGGACTTAAATATCTTTGGGATGCTGTAAATCCGAATACACAGTGGGACGACCCAGAAAATGAAATTATTATTTCCAGTGGTCCGATTGGTGGTATAACTCAATATCCAGGAGCCGGGAAATCTCTGGTTGTGACAATCTCTCCTTTGACGGGAATACCAATAGATAGCAATGTTGGGGGTTACTTTGGTCCCTATTTGAAATTCTCAG
>DMAP01000171.1 GCA_003446975.1 Clostridiales bacterium
CTCCACAAAGTGGACAAACCCAATCTTCAGGCAGATCTTCAAAGCTGACACCTGGATCGATTCCACCATCTTCATCCCCTACTTCCGGGTCATAAATATAACCACAAGGTATGCATTCCCATTTTTCCATTATTACTTCCTCCTTAATTTAATTGCTAGTTTGAAATACAATCAACCGGGCATGCATCAGCACATGCTCCACATTCAATACATGCATTTTCGTCAATCAATCTTTTTGCATCGTCAACCTCTGATATGCATGATACCGGACACACATCCTCACATGCTCCACAACCAATGCATTCATCTGCATTTATCTTATATGACACTCATTCTCACCTCCCCTTTGATATTAAATCATTGCATATTATTATTATAACCAAAATCAGAGAAATGTAAATCTTAAGGCTATAATTTTTGGCTAATAACGCGTTTTTTTAGCGATTCTATCTCTTAATTCCTCTTTGGTTATGATACCGGCATCGTATAACTCTTTATATTGTTGCTGATAATGGTCCTTGGGATCTATATTGATAAACTCTCTGCCAGCTGATTGCCTTATATTTTTAATCTCGTTTAATCCAAAATCTTT
Source organism: Clostridiales bacterium (assembly GCA_003446975.1). Lineage (GTDB taxonomy): Bacteria > Bacillota > Clostridia > Tissierellales > Dethiosulfatibacteraceae > 38-11. The sequence goes on from DMAP01000171.1 coordinate 593, forward strand.
ATTGAACCCCTTTTCTCCCAATGGAGCGCCTGTTTGATTAGCGGTTTTTCGATACTGAGTTGGCTGTTTGCCTGTAAAATACTCTTTGCCAGTACCGGATTTCTTTATCTGTGTAGCTACTCTAAAGACAATAGCAATCGCCACAATTGCAATAATAACACCTGAGAAATTCCTCTGTGGACCACCAATGTTTAGAAAAGATGTCAACACTAAAAACAATATATAGACACTGATGATGGTTCCAAGCAAGGATCCTGATTTCTTATTCTGACTCACGCTAAACCTCCTGTAAACAAGTATAGTCATATTATACCATAATATGGATAAAAAGCTTAAGTTATTGTATTTTTTAACATAATTGATTTTACAATCGTTTACAAAACCTGAAATTGCTTTATAATAAATACTATAAGAAAATCATATTGCAGGAGGTAAAAGATGACTTATGGAATCATGGGAAAAATATTGGAGGTAGATCTGTCTTCTAAAACCATACAATATAGGACTTCTGATGAATCGGTTTTCAAGAAATATCTTGGCGGCAGTGGTGTTGCAGCGAAAATTCTAATGGATGAGTTCGATCTGGGTGTAGATCCCCTATCCCCCGAAAACCCACTGATATTCATGAATGGATTATTGACAGGTCTACCGGTGCCAACAGGTGCTAAAAGTTCTTTTATTTCAAAAAGTCCTTTGACAGGGATTTGGAATGAATCCACTGTAGGTGGACATTGGGGTGCTCAGGTGAAGAAATGTGGCCTTGATGGTATTATTCTGACAGGAAAATCTGATACTCCTGTTTATATATGGATCAATGATGAGAATGTGGAAATAAGAGATGCCAGTGAATTGATGGGTTTGGATGTTTTCGAGACCTCAGATAGGATCAAATCCATAACTGATTCAAAGGCGGTAGTGGCCTGTATAGGACCAGCAGGTGAGAATCAAAGTAAAATTGCCGGCATCATGATTGGTGGCAATGAGACCAGAGCAGCTGGTCGTGGCGGTCTCGGAGCCGTTATGGGTTCAAAGAATGTCAAGGCGATGGTTGCTAAAGGAACGAAGTCGGCAAATGTATATAGCAGAGATTCTCTAAAGGATTTATTGAAGGATTTTCTTCCTGTATTGAATGCCAATACCAAAGGATTACATGATTTTGGAACCGCCGGAGGTGTACAAGGTGTGGAGGCAAATGGTGATTTGCCTATAAAAAACTGGACTCTTGGTGACTGGGCAGATGGTGCTGAAAAAACCTGCGGTCAAAATTTGGATTACCTTGGAATAACCGTATCCCATCATGCCTGTTATGCCTGCTCAATCAGATGCGGGAAAGATGCCCGGGTTGATATAGGCCCATACAAAGGTGCAGTAGGACATGGACCTGAATATGAAACCTGTGCCGCTTTTGGTGCAAATGTATTAAATGACAACATAGAATACCTAGTAGCTGCCAATGATATATGCAACAGAATGGGTCTCGATGTCATCTGCGCCGGCAATGCGACTGCAATGGCTATGGAGTGCTATGAACGAGGCATTATCGGCAAGACTGATACTGAGGGCATAGATCTGGCCTGGGGCAATGGACCTGCAATTTTGGATTTTTTGCTGAAGCTTGCTAAAAAAGAAGGAATCGGTGTTATCTTTGGAGATGGAGTGAAGGATGCAGGAGAGAAGCTTGGAGGTCTAGCTAAGGAATTTCNNAATTTGCCATACATGTCAAGGGGCTATCTGTAGCTTTCCATGACCCGCGCGCTTTCACAAGTATGGCAGTCGGTTATGCAACGGCTAACAGAGGCGGATGCCATCTGGAAAACCTGTCATATTTCTGTGAATCGGGAGCATTTCCTCCCAGCCTGTTCGGATTCAATAAACCGTTATCTAAGCACAGCGATGAAAATAAAGCAGAGCTTGCTGTCATAATGCAGAACCTGATGAATGTCTACAATGCCTTGGGTTTGTGCAAATTTCTTATACGTGGGAAGACAGGTCCAGAGACCATCGCAGCATGGATCAACGCGGTTACAAACTGGAATCTGACTGGAGAGGACATTATGCTGATCGGTGAACGGCTTCACAACATCAAACGTATATACAATAATAGGATTGGTATTAGCAGAAAAGACGACTACCTGCCACCTAGACTGCAATATCACGACAGAAAAACAGGTGCCGCTGCAGGCATACTACCCAACATGACCAAACTTCTGACAGAATACTACCAGATTCGTGGTTGGGACAATGAAGGCATTCCTACTGTTGAAAAACTAGAGGAACTTGATTTAACAACCATATGAGGTGATATTGTGGCAAACATCGAATTGAAAGGCCATTTATATTGGTATACGAATAAGGAAAAAACAATTTCTATTGAAAATTTTG
>DMAP01000294.1 GCA_003446975.1 Clostridiales bacterium
CATGGGACCTGAAGGAAGGTAGCACTTATGATTATACGGTTCAGGAGACAATATACATTGACGGTCCTATAACAGATGTTGGATATAATACGGATCGTGCTTTTGTGCATGTCACAATTCCAAAACCAGGTGCAACAACTGGAACATTGACAGTAACGGTCCTTGATAACCTTAAAGCTCTCCCGGTTTCCATTAGGCTGTTTAAGGATGGCCAGGTCTACCAGGATACTGTATATCTGACAGGTGGCACTAAAACATTTAGTAACCTTCCCTTTGGAACATATAACGTTCAGGTCCTAAGAGATGATTATAACGTGTTCTTCTACGATGCTTTCCCTGCACAGTCTGGATATGATTATTCAACTGGCAAGGTCCAGCTCAGTACAACTGTTAACACCTGCAATTATATGATTTACGGTATTACTGACCAAACAAAGGCTGACGGTTCATCTGGTTTTGATTCCGGTACGGATCAGATACCTGGCGTTGACGATGCAAAAGAATCCATCAGGGACATTATATTTGGTGATGGTGATTCCGGACTCAGTAAAATAATACTCTTCGGTCTGCCCTTGTTCATGATTATAATAATTGCTGGACTTGGATTTTACTATTATAAACTCGGAGACAGTAAAAATGGCAAAAAGTAATTGGTTAATATTGGGGGCTATCATTCTATTGATAGCCATTGTAGGAAATCCGATGACTATGATATCAACGGATCGTACTGTACAACTGCCAGTTGGTCAGACGGTGGATGTTCCCTTCAAGTACACTTATGACAACGGTGCTTTCTTGGGCAGTTCCACTACTGCCAGGATAGTATGTGATTACAAGGGATATTCTCATCCTGACATATACCCTCTCACGTGGGCTGTAACTCAGGGTACGACGTATGAACAGACGTTTCCCCTACAGGTCCAGGGGACTGTAGGCACAACTTACACTATAGTGGTAGAGGTTCAGGAAAAGAACGGTGGATCGTGGGTAAGCTCGTCAAACAACAAATTCACTCTGCATGTTACGGTTGTTGAACCTACCGCAAATACTGATGATAAGCTGGATAAGGATTTAGGAGAATTGGGTTTTGATTCTATACTTCTTGGCGCATCTTCTATAGGATTTGGTCTGGTTGCTCTGTTGCTGGTCTTTTTAATATACAGGAGGAAAAATGAGTAACATTGACGTTAAAAAAGATGGCAGGGATATACTCCTTGTCTGTGCAGCGATTGTGACAAGTACCGGGCTTGTATCATTTCTCCCGGCTTCCATTACTCCCGGATACATGGTGATCGGTGGGGTAGGACTGGCCTTTGTATCAATGAAATACATGTGAGGTCGAACAATATGGATTCATACGAACAAGAAGAACAATGGCGTTCTAAGAAACACGATGAATTGACAAAGGCTGATAAGATCAATACTGAAAAGCATATCCAGCTTGAGCGTGATTATTCAAACGGTAAGATAACAAAACGACAGTATGATGTTCGTTACCGTAAACTTTCATCAGAATGGAAAACAAAAGAGTCTCGCACAATTGATGAAGGGGCTGGTCGTGTTAAGAGGGAAAGGAGATCCGTTTCTCAATTGAAGGGTAAGAACATGTCACCTGTTCCGAAGAAGTCGCCTTCTAAGCCAAAGATACAGACTAATTCACCGGGTAGACGTAGCAACAATGCAAAGGTGATAAGTACCTCTGCACAGGCCGGACCTGGCTATGTTGGACAGTTTGTGAAAAGGGATCGAAGTAAAAACACTGTCCGAACAAGAAGTTCTGGTCGTAAAAAGGGTAATGTTCATGAGAAGTTCATTAAAGGCACAACTGCTAATGATGAACGTAGGCGTGAAAACGCTGTTAAGAAATATCAGCAACAGCAAACGAAATCCTCTTCAGGCGGTGGCGTTTCAAAGGCGGGCTTTAACAGGGGTATGGCAAAGCTCATGAAAAGCGGTAAAACAAAACAACAGGCATATCAATCCATGTCTGCTATGGTTAAGGCACAGCGTAAGAAATGAGGTACAATGTTAACCCTGAAACGAAGTTTTTATTTATTGTGGGTGGTCCTGGCGGTAATTGTCCGTGAGAATTGGGTTCCTTCCCTTGTTGAGTTTCTACAGATACCCATACTAAACTTTGGGGCAGGGTACACTATTACCATTTGGCACTTGTACACTTACTTTGTCCTGGTCTATACATCTTGGGTAATATCAAGGGGTATGCAGTACTCAGCAGAGATTATGAGCAGGTCAAACATCACAACTCTGGTTGTCGGGATAGTTGTTATGCTTGGCTTGATTACTACCCTGGATATCCTCTATGCTTACATCTTCGGCTCAGGTGAACTATTCCTTGTACAAATGATGTATGAGCTTGTAGCCAATCCTAGCGCATCCTTGAACACTACAATGTCAATGCTTGACATGGCAAACATAACTGATGCTTCTGTAGAGATCACAACCAACGTTACAGTGTGAGGTGAAAAATAATGGATATCTTAGTACATATCGGGTTATCCCTCTTGGTTGCTTTCTTTTTGGGTCTTTCTCAACGTGATATGTACTACTTTGTAGGTGCTAATATAATTGATATTGACCATTTATTGAGCGATCCGGTATATGATCCAACCAGAAATAGCTTTGAGTCTCATATAATTCATCATAACTGGCTCCCGGTTTCGTTTGTATCTGTATTGCTCACCTTGACTAAATATAAATGGTTCGGGCTTGGGATACTATTTCATTTCTTCTTGGACTGGATATCCCTGCCGATATGAGGGGTGATAATAAAATAAAAAATGCAACTCCATATATAGTCCGGTCATGTTCAGTAGAACATGGCCTGATTTCCATAGGTTAGCCATCAGGCAATTATTATAATAGTTTACACTTTACTCCCCGAAGGGGAAAATTTTGACAACTTCCTAAAAAACGTGATAATGTAGTACTGTAATAGTACTACTGCTCAATTATCAATAGTGTTTTCCCAAAAAAAGGATCTTCTGTGCAGGTCCATTCTTTAACGTTTTTAAAGAGCTGGTTAACTGGTTTATAAATTGTTTCTTTTATCTCCGGCAGCTCATACGGTCCTTTAGATGTGCCTATGATAACTTGTTTAACTCCTCTTATAAAATTCGTTGTTATAAAGTCTTCATTCTCTCCATCTTCAAAAACTCTGATCGCCTCGCTTCCTGGTGGGTTAACGATTATATTATAAATATCGGTCATTTCTCGGCCTCCCTTAGTGCTTTATCCAATAATTCTATGATTGCCTGGTTTCGCCTCATTGAGTAAGGTTTTTTATTCATGTAATTATCTAACCTGGTTAACATCCCGTCATCTAAGTCTGCGTAAATTCTCATTCTAAACACCATTTACATAAATTCCATAGTTCCATATTTTGAACATTCAAATGATAAATGCCTAGAATCAGGCATTTATTAAAGATCGCTTCTTTAAGGTTGCTCATTTTTTCCACTCCGGTTTAATCTCATCTTTCAGGAATACGGGAATAATTTTCTCACGATAAAAATTATAATCCTGCCTGAATACGTCTATTTGCTCAAAAAGAAACCGGGATAATATTTTATCCATTGTTTCTTTAGTCGGCTCTTTATAAAATTCTTGGGTTGTTTCTAGTCGGTCTAACAGGTCTTTCAGGCTGAGACTAAAAACTGTCTCATCCTGGTATATTATTCTATACTTGTTTTTCGGATCGTCTATCCCATCTGGCACAGTAGAAAACCATTCTTTATTATTGGTCATTTTCTCACCTGTTTAATATACCATCCTGCACTTGCATTGATTACAACTCCCTCTATAAAGGACCCTGAACCATATGTTTTAATACCGTGTATGTAAGCCTTATTTACAGTTTCAAATTTATCCTTCGGTTCTTCTATTCCTGGGTTAAGTTCTTTTAATAGGTCCGTAAATCTGATAACATAATTCATTTTCTCACTTCCTAAAATACCCGGCTTCATACCAGCTCGGATAATCCTCTTTTGTCTTGATCTGTACATAGTGCCGGGTTTTGCTGTAGTAAGGTTTCTTACTAGCGATATTAATATTTTTCATATCGCTCCTATTCTCTGCGTTCTCGGCTACAATTTTAGCTTCCTCGAATGTCTCACATTCAAAAATCAATTTATTGATTTTATCTTTTGCTAGTCCCCAACCTGATAATACTTTATCTGTCATTGTTACGTANNTTTAATCCTCCTGAACTAGTTTACTATTTCTGCTTTTCAATATCTCAAAACATTCAGTACAAAATTTAAACTCGTTAACTTTCGTTAACGGTTTAATTAATATGCATCTGTCGCATGTATAAACTGTATTCATATTGCGGCCTCTAATGCCCATAAAAATGCTTTAAGTCCGTGTTCTTCAATGTCCCTTATATCCTGCTCGGCCTGTTCTCCCTGGCTAAAGTATGTCCGGCTTGATCTCAGGTTATCCTTAACGGCTACGTAAGGAATTTTAAAGTTAATGTCATCAACTATTAACATTTAAAAGTCGCCTGCCTGATCTTCTTATGATTTTCCTTTCTAATATCGAACATAAAGATATTAGCAGCTCTTCTTAGGTCCTCTATTTTCCAGATTGACCCATTCAGGATATCAGCATAAAAACCTGGTATCTCTAAGTTTACATTATCGCTGATTATCTCGCATAATTCCGGGGTGATCTCTTTTATTATAACGTTCATGCGCCAACACCTACATTTATAAAAAAGATTAAAGATAAATTCCTAGTTCAATTCCTTCTTTGCTTTCTATACCATCCCATCCGGTTATATTATAAACAACGTGGTTTTTTTGTACCGGATACCCACATACTTTTTCAAGATTTTGGTTGTATATTGTTATAAAATCGCATTCTGCATACGTTACAAAAAATCCATCTTTGTTATATAAGCTAACTGTTTCCATTTTAGACCACTTCCATATTATAAAAAAGATTAAACTGGGTATTTGCTCCTCAGTTCTTGTTTGTATGTCTCCGGGTTTTGGTTACACTTGGAACATACTGTATAGCTTCCACCTGCTGGTTTTTTACATACTCGACAAATAGGTTCTAACCATGAAATTATTGTATTTTGACATCCTTCATAATAAGTTGTTTTAATGTCAATGCTTCCGGTACTGATCTCAAATTCATAACCTGCGATTACTGTTTGTTCTCTAAATCTGTATAGCATTTTTGATCGTCTCCTTTGTGGGGTTCATCGTTCCACAATAGTACTATAGCAGCATTCTATATATAACTTACGGTACTATAAACGTACTAACATGTGACTAAAAATAGTTACTACTTCTGACAGAACCTATCACTGTAACAGCATTTAGTTACATGTAATCAAATCCAGTTACATTGTAAAGATATAGTTACATCGTAAACTCTTTTGCTGGAAAATTCCCGGCTTGATCTCTCATCGTCCCGGAGGGTTCCCGGCCCGTCTGCCTGGTTGCCATCCTACACGGCTATCCCGCATTTCGTAAAGGAGTGAGTGCTGAGAGAACCGTACACATCCGGTAGTACACGGAGCCAGTAGGTGACGTGTACGAGGATACCGTATGGTTCTTTCGCCCAAGTCTTGCGCGCAAATGTAGTACAGAGTAACGGTTCAGGATATCCGGGGAATGGTCGGGTCACTGGACTGACGGCCTGGCGAGTAACGCACAATGCGAAGCCAGGAGTAACGGAGCCAGGCCGAAGGCCCCTATGTTATACATAAGATTGAAAATGGCCCCTAAATGTGTCTCCGACTTGAAAATACCAGTAACAGTATCCTCGTTTTTGAAATGGCCCCTGTTTCACTTTCTAACATTGTAACCTTTTCTTTTTTAAGCCCGCTACATGCCGAAAATTGATTTTCGGAAAGGCTAACACCTGTAGGGTGTACGAAACACTCAACATATAAGAATATAACCCGAAACTTATATATACTCACTTCATAAACATTCTTCTATACTATTTAAGATTAACTCAAAAATAACACTTTTACTATACATTCGTGTTACTATACTGTTTATATGATAACTTCTTTATTTAATTAATGGTTATTCGCTATTGTTTTATACAAACAGCTCTCTTATTATTTGGTTAATATTATTCTAAAAAAGAATTGTATAGGATTCAGGTTTGATCCTGAACCCTAAACCGCTATTATTGGAATCTCGGAGACAATCAAAATCAAGACTCCGGTGTTGGCGCACCTGCGGTATGCTATTATTTGTATTTACCTATATATTATCCTTTCTAAAACTGTTAGAAAATAGCAACATTTATATATCAATAAGTTCTATCAGTAATTACCCTTTGGCGAGGGAAAATAGCTAAGAGGCAATCGAAAAATGCATATAAACACGATAGATTCATCTTTATTGAACCTAACTGAAACTGACATTCTACACTCGGTCTTTTTCAGATATGGTAATGAAATAATCCCACATGTAAACGATTACTTGTGTTTGCATGATGATGATATTTCCCTGGAACCAATCAGTATTGTACCATCTCTAAACACATTTCCGGGGATTATCAGCATGTATAACCTGCCTCCCTTCTCACATGTCCCTTTACTGTTCTTCGGAGGCTGTGACCTGTGAGCGTTGCTAGTGTGGTGATCGCCAATTTGTTTGGGGATTCTCAAAAGATACCTATCTTTGATAGGCTCGCATATTCATTATCGGATCACTTCTGGAAAGCCATTGAAGCTAAGGCTACTGAGTATGAGAATCAAGAACTCCAATACACCACACTTGCACGTATTAGCGAATTATCAAGGCAATATGAAATTTATGACGATCTTTGCCGGGAAATACACACTTTCCTAAACCTTGATTTAAAGGATATCCCTGCTTTCCTTAATGGTCGTGATGTTCAGGATTTCGATATCAAGATGTTAAATGAATACCTCCTATCAGATGACTTCTTGGGAAATCCTGATTTTAACTTACGCATTGAAATTGACCGTATAAAACAGAACCATAAACAGCGTTTTTCAATGAAAAAGCGAGATATTGTAAGACAATATTATCGGGAATTTGAAGAACAGCGTACTACAAAGCAGTTCAAAGCAAATCTTGATACGATCAAGTTTCCTCCCCTCATGCTTGACCGTGTAGAGATTATGGTTCACTCCCCTGAATACATGACCTATAAAAAAGATGTAATGGAGGTTTTGAAGGATTCAAAGTTTGCTCATCATATCGAAGTTGACAGAGCACAATATACACGCCATGACCTGCGAGAATCGGGATATAGTGACGAAGAAATTGAGATGTATTGTCCGGTTAATCTTGATGAACAGTTTTCTTATATTGAAAACCGTTCCATCCTGGACTATTTCAAGGTTGATAAAAAAATATCCCTGACAGCTAAACCTAAAAAGGTCCGTGACGGTTCCGGTTGGTCTTACATATGGCGTGAAAACGGCTGTGTCTATCGTTTCAACTATGAACCTCCACAGGGAAGGGCAATTTCCTTAATGGTACATGCTAACCTTCAGGTCAAAGCATGGCAACTTGTTGTAAAAGACCATCCAGAATTTCAGGCAATCTATGACAAGGACTTCCTCAGAGAACCCAATTTTGTTCCTATAGGATACGAACAATATTATTTAGAACATGAAGAATCCGCTTTTCGTGAAATACAAAAAAAGGCGTTAGATGCTTATTTGCGTCAAATGTCATTAAATGGCTTTAATGATGTTGACCGGACAAAAATAAAATTCCAGGTATTACAGGCTGAAGTATGCTGGAATAATCCACTTCCCACTGATCCAACAACTCATCTCTGGTTAAAATGTGACCAGCTATCAAGCATCGGCTTGTCACCAAAATATGATGCTGCAACTCCTTTAATGGTTCAGATATTCAATAGTGATGTTGACAGTAATCAACAACGGTTTGCACACAAACTGTATCAGAAAACAAAATCAATCCTGAGATCAGAGTTAATTTTTAAAAAATATGAACTTTCAAACGAGGTTCACTTATCCAAATTATCAGAATGGAGAGGTAACACCTTAACCATATCTGATTATTTCCTTGAAAACCTTGATCTTACTAAGAAATACCTGTATTTCAAGGCTCACAGGCGTTATCAGCAGATATCCGGTTTATCTGACAATGATTATTACAATTGGCGTAATGAGGATTTTATAATCCCTCCTGAAATAATTGAACGCCATTTAACCAGTGTGCTCTATCGTCATGAAAACGATCTCCCAGATTGGCTTCTTGACGTACACACTTTTAACCTTATGGTTGACCAGGACTATTTCACCAGGTCACATTTCAAACACTTCACTGAAAAACAGTGGAGGCTAAGAGTTCGTGAAAATGAACTTTTCCACAAAAAAAGTCATGGACAGTACAGATTGATTCATCCTGCCGTACAGGAATACCGTAAGGTCCGTGATTCCCTTGTTTCATCCAAAAAACCAACTCTGGATGAATTATTACAATCATCGTGTAATCGATGCACTATATAAACTCAGTTGAGGAATAAAAATATGGTAGACTATACACAAGAAACCAAGACAGATGTAAAGACCGAAGTAAAACCAGTGAACACAAAGAAGATCGAGGAACCAATACACGAAGAAGAAGAAAACTTTGATGCCAAAGCAGCAGGCGATTTGAACTTGGAAATGATGAGTAAGACCTGTAAGGAATACCTTGATGCATACAAGAAGGTCTATCCAACACCAGAACTTCACAAGATGCAGATGGTAAGCGATCCAGAAACAGGTATCATGCTTATGTACATGCCTGGTTCATACCCAAAGCTGGATGCTGAAGGTAATGTCGTAAAGGCTGCAAACGGCTATGCAGAAAGGGTTTCACACTATGGCCTTCCCGGATCGTTCATGTTCCGTCCAAAGTCCTTCACACCTGACCAGCTCCTTCTTTTCTCAGAGGCAATGGCAAGGTTCAAAAAGACAATGGCTCCTGCAATCCGGTATGAGTACATGCTTTCCAGAGATATCACACAGAGAAAACTCGACAACAACCTTCTGGAGGCTTAAAACCCTCCCCTTTTCATTTTTTGGATGGTGTTGGAGTATGGATTCTGAAAAAAACAGTATAAAAGCCGATTTTTTTTATTATAATGATCGCATTGTACACGATGGCGATTTTCTATATCTGAACGGAAAAAAACACGCTTCAATCGGTCCCAATCCTCGCAAATATCACGATTATTTAGCAATCACTGACAAATACAGGAGTGGTTTTGGATGGACATGAACAAAAGCGTTGGTGAATTTAAGTGTCTGGTGTGCAATCGTCCTGTAACACGCATACCTTATAGGGATGAAGCAAAATGTACTTTCCCCGAATGTAAAGCTCGCTTTACAATTTTCCGAAAAACAGACGGTACGCTTGCTCTTTCTCATACGCCCTGGACTAAACAGCGTCCTGATACTGAAACTCTGCTTTCAACATTCGGGGTGGAAATATGAGCAATAAGTATCCCTGCAAGGTTGCTGTGTGGTTTAATATCACAGTTGATGATGTTGAATCAAGAGTTGATGCTTCTGAGCTAATCGCATCTAGAATATCATCTATGGTTGCTTGTGCTTTTCCTGAATATACCATAGGGAAGATATCAATGGATGTTGATGTTTATTATACGAAGTCAAATGAACCAGATGATGAGGTGCAAGAATGAAAGCTCTTTTTTTCATTACCATCATCGTGTTGATGATCTCCTGCGTATCTGCTGCTGATACACAACTTCCTACCGTTTCCCCTGTGGTTAACGTCCTGGGTAATGGTCAGGTTCAATTATCCGGTACTGCATCGGATACTTCAAATGACGTAAATGTAACACCTGGTATAACCAGAGTAGAAGCTCGCTTAAACTCCGGTGCTTGGGTTACATGTTCCGGTACTACTTCTTTTGAATACATCTTTTCTGATCTATCTGTTGGCAGTCATGTAATAGGTGTTAGGGCTATTGACAGGTCCTTGAATCCTTCTGAAATAGTCCATGTTGATTTTTCGTTATCATCTTCAGATGTTAATGTAAAGGATAATGATCTTTCCTGGTACATTACAATTGATAATCTGCATTTTGAAACAATGCGGGATTTTAATAATGTTCTGACAGTGGATACAGAGTCGGATGTATCGGTTAATTTCAAAATATCAAATGACCATAGCCAACCTGTTAACCTGCGTTGGATAATATCAAAGGGATCTCTTGAATTTAAGGACAATGTACAG
>DMAP01000319.1 GCA_003446975.1 Clostridiales bacterium
AAAATCATGTATGCTGGCATTCTTGGCGGCAGCGATGACCTCTTCGTCAGTTGCATCTATATTGCCATAGAGGATATTGTCTTTTATGGTGCCTGTAAAAAGGAAAACACTTTGCTGGACGAGACCGACATGGCTTCTAAGAGATTTGATGGTTATATTTTTGATGGTTTCACCATCAATCCTTATTTCTCCCTCTGAAACATCATAAAATCTAGGAATCAGATGGCAGAGAGTGGTTTTCCCTCCACCCGATGGGCCTACCAAAGCTATCGTTTTGCCTGCTTGAATTTGAATATTGACATTACTCAAGACTTTGTTTTTTTCATCGTCAGCATAATAAAATGACACATTGTCGATGGATATGTTTCCCTCAATCTGATCCAGATTTTTAGCAGCGTCTGTATCTTTTATCTTCGGTTCAATGGACAGTAGATCATTGAATCTTTCAAATCCGGACATGCCGTCCTGAAACTGTTCTGTAAAATTCGTCAATCGTTTGATCGGGTCTAGGAAAAAGTTGGTATACAAGATGAAAGCCACCAGATCACCGTACGACATGGCATCAATGTAAACGAAATAACCCCCAAGAATAATCGTGATAAGTGTTAACAAGTTCATGAAAAGGTTGATGCCCGTATAAAACTCCGCCATTGTCTTATAAGCCCGGGTTTTGGACATCCTAAATGTGAAGTTTCCTTCGTCGAATTTTTCCTGTTCAAAACGCTCATTGGTAAAGGCTTTTGCAACGCGAATACCGGAAAGGCTGTTTTCAATTTGTGCATTGACCACCGCGATTTTCTCACGGACGTCTCTAAACTTAGCTCTCATCACTGAGCCCTTTTTCAAGGCAAAGAATAGCATGATGGGGATGAATGCAAACAACACGAGCGTCAGTCGCCATTCTATCCTAATCAAAATCAGAAAAGACCCAAACAGCATCACGACAGATATGAAGACATCCTCAGGACCATGATGAGCCAATTCCGATATTGTGTTCAGGTCGTTGATTAGCCTGGACATGAGCTTTCCGACTCTGCTACCGTCAAAAAAACTTATATCAAGGGTCTGAAGATGGCTGAACAGCTTATTTCGCATATCATACTCTATCCTGACACCAACAATATGTCCCCAATAGTAAACAATATAATTAAGGACGCTTCTTATCAGATACAAAGACAACATAATAACCGCTGTTACAAGCAATGCCTGCATGTTTTTCTCGGGGATGTACTCGTTTAATATAGCTCTTGAAAATAGGGGAAACAATAAGTCTAATCCCGCGATACAAAAGGCACAGGATATATCCAGAATAAAAAGCTTAATATGAGGACGGTAGTATTTTACAAACTTTAAAATTAAACTCAAAGCAACCTCCAATGTCATTAAAATTGCAAGGGCTTTTCAGCCCTTGCAATTTTTTTCGTAAATAATTTTTAATCCTTTCAAGGTCAAAAGCACATCATAGTCATCAATTACCTTTGTCTCAGGGAAGATTATGCTTCCTAATCCACCTGTAGCGACCACCTTCATGTTGGGTAACCGCATTTCTTCCTTGATTTTATTTACAATGTACTCTACCTGTCCGATATAGCCATAAACCAGTCCGGCTTGCATGCTGGTGATGGTGTTCCTAGCCAATATGGTTTTAGGTTTTACGATGGCGATATTCGGCAATTGTGCTGATCGCGTCCACAAGGCATCTGCGCTGATTTGTATCCCAGGTGAAGTAATAGCGGCAACAAACTCAAAATTTGCCGTCACCACATCATAGGTGGTGGCAGTACCAAAATCTATAACAATGATGGGGCCACCATAAATCTCGTAAGCAGCCACAGCGTCAACAATTCTGTCCGCTCCAACTTCTTTTGGATTTTCAGCCTTGATATCAAGGCCTGTTTTCGTGCCAGGTCCTATGATAATAGGTGTTTTGTGGAGATACTTCTCGATAGCATTCATAAAAGAATGCATAATATTCGGTACTACCGATGAAATAATAATGTCTTCCAATTTGTCCGTATCGATTCCATTCATTAACAGCAGGTTTTTCATAAACAAGCCGTATTCATCAGAAGTCCGAGGTTGTTTCGTGGTCATTCTCCAAGGTCCATGTAGGTTTTTTTCATTCCAAACACCAATTGTGATGTTGGTATTGCCCACATCAATGGCTAAAAACATATTGTGCTCCTAATTCTTATTGATTTTCTTAAAGGCAACAACAACAGGTAAAGTTAGAATAGCCGCGACTACTGCTTCAAGGATCGCATTGCTGGTTATGACTGCCACCAAAAATACCCTGAAGCTCGCACCCACCATTTCAACAACTCTTGCAGCGTAAACGACATAAAGCATTGTCATGACCAAAGCTGTGTTAGTAATGGCACCGGAAGCGCCTGCCAAAAGAATTGCAATCTTGTCACCCTGCGCAACAGACTTTAGCGCAAATTTTAGCCCTCTGTAAACAAAAGAAGCCACCACACCGATGAAAACTCTTGGTAAAACCGATACCAACGGGTTAATGAACAACAAATCAAATGGGGATAACGGAGCCAAAAGTCCTCTCAATAGAGTGACGACACCTGCTGCAAATCCCATCAATGCACCTTCTTTAGGGCCAAACAATATACCTGTGACAATTGTGGGTATAAAAATCAGAAGGGCCATACTTGCTGAGGCTGTTGGGATAGCTGTTATAGCCACGAAGGCTATGGTTAATGCCAGCATAACTCCTAGAAAAGTGAGTTTGCGTGTATTGTTGAAAGTTTTACTCATTAAATTTTCCTCCTTGTTCTCGTTCTTTAATTTAGATACAAGACAAATCATTTATATTATAGCACAAGTTTGAAGTATTACAACAATTTTGCGGCAAAAAATACAGCCTTACTCAGGCTGTATTGGTTTTGGTTGTTTACCCCAGCAAGATTTTTCCTAAGAAAATCAAACCGACAATATATGTGAAAATGCTTAAATCTTTACCTTTGCCTGTCAATACCTTCAGTATGATATAAGATAGCATACCGAAAACAATACCTTCGGAAATACTGTAAGTCAAAGGCATAAAAATGATTGTGATAAATGCCGGTATAGACTCAGTGAAATCCTCGAGATTGATTTCCTTTATTGGCGACATCATGAAGAGACCTACCAATATAAGAGCAGGAGCAGTTGCGGCAGATGGGATGATTAAAAATACGTTGGAGAAGAAAAGCGCAATTGCAAACATTGCAGCTGTTGCCAATGAGGTAAGTCCGGTTCTTCCGCCTTCAGCCACACCAGCAGAACTTTCAACATAAGTAGTAACGGTGCTTGTACCAAACATTGCTCCGACAGTTGTTCCAATAGCGTCTGCCAATAGCGCTTGCTTTGCATTTGGAACCTTGCCATCTTCAGTCAACATACCTGCTTTAGTGGATACACCTATGAGCGTACCGACAGTATCGAACATATCAACCATCAGGAAAGTAAATAGGACGACAAACATGTCAAAGCTGAAAATTTCCGTAAATTCAAACTTCATAAATGTTTCAGCCATAGATGGAGGAGCGGATACGACCTTGAAGCCTTCGGAGATTGTAGTGATGCCCATAGGGAATCCGATTGCGGTTGTGACAAGTATTCCAATCAACAAGGCACCCTTCACATTTTTTGCAAGCAAGACACCCGTTATAATCAAACCGATCAGTGCTAAAAGTGGAACTCCCTCGGTGATATTTCCCAGTTCAATGATAGTCGAGTAATCCTGATGGATAATGATTTCGGAGTTAACTAATCCGATAAAAGCGATAAACAGACCTATACCGACTGATATTGCTTTCTTAACATTCAGTGGAATACTGTCAATGATAGCTTCTCTGACATTCAGGAATGTCAAAATAATAAAGATAATACCTTCTAGGAAGACAGCTGTTAGGGCAAATTGCCAACTTTTTCCCATGCCCAATACAACTGCGTAAGTGAAAAATGCATTAAGACCCATTCCAGGAGCTAGTGCGAATGGTAGATTGGCATATAATGCCATGATAAGTGTCGCTATTAGCGAAGATAAAGCAGTTGCTGTAAATACAGCACCAAATGGCATTCCGGCATCCATGAGCATAAGTGGATTGACAATTAAGATGTAAGCCATTGTCATGAAAGTTGTGATGCCTGCAAGAACTTCTGTTTTTACAGTGGTGTTGTGTTCCTTCAGTTTAAAAAACTTTTCCATTGTTCTCTCCTCGATTAGATTTATACTAAAATAAATTCTCTTACATTTTACAGTTAATAGAGCAGATAGTCAATAATGAATGCAAACAAAACAATATCATTCGTTTTAAACCGAATTATATGAATTAAAAAACTGCTTTAAGTTCTTAAATTTTTTAATTTTACTCGGCTAAGAATTGCTTTTTCTACTTGCATATATTAAAATGACAGTGCAACTAATCAGGAAAGGATAATAAAATGGTTAATAAAGAGTGTATCATAACCTTCCCCAATATAACAAATGCCATGAAGCTAGAAAAAAAGATGAAAGAACTGAATATGAGTTTTAAGATAATACCGGTCCCCAGAAGCATCAGCTCCAGTTGTGGGATTTGCATAAAATTCAACTGCGAGAAGAGGACAGAAATCGAAAAGCTATACAATGACAATCACATCAAGTTTGATGGCATATATGATATCATCTATCCAAACGTAGCACCCTGATCAATACAATCAAAAGTAGGGTGAATAATGGAATCATGAAATAATTTGTCATGATTCTTGTAGGAAGGAATACAAGGAACCCTCGCCCAAACATGATGGAAAGAAAATAGGTATTTAGAATCAATGACGTTATCAGTTGTGTGGTGCTGACCGCAAAGTAGATTTTGTCAAAGGAATAGACGCTGTTTTCCAACTGGGTTGTTTTGCCGATATAAAATGGCAATGCCATATATGTTACAATAGCCAATATGAATACAATAACATAGCCAATACCAAGAATTTGCCCATTGTACCGAATGCCATTATCAAAAGTCAACACTTCTTTCAGGTAGAAAGCATATAATAAACATGCGGTAATGAACAGGATAAAAAAGGAATTATAATAGTTGAAGTTCTGCTTTATTAGATTTTTCCTTGATGCAAGAAGTTTGAAGATAAGACCTGGGATCATGCCCGTCAAAGCCGTACTGAGGGTAAATCCCGGGAAGTATGCACCACCCATAGGATTGATCNNCATTATAGTAATTGAAATTCTGTCTGATTAGTTTTTCTCTTGATGTAACCAGCTTGAAGATGACACCGGGAATCATACCTGTCAAAGCGGTGCTGAGAGTGAATCCCGGGAAATAAGCACCACCCATAGGATTGATCATATAACCTATGACGTCTGATATGGCACCTGCCATAAAGCCAGCCGACGGACCATAAAAAATACCCGCCATAATCAGCGGTACACTGGAAAAGTTTATTTTAAGTGCCGGTAGACCGGCAATTGGAATGATTAGTCCTAATACTCTTGCAAGCACAATGCTGATTGCTGTGAGCAGGCTTACAGTTACTAGCGACCGGGTCGTTAAAAAGCTTTTGCTTTTTAAAGTATTACTCTTCATAATAATCCTCCTGAATTGAGCAATACTCCCGCGGGAAAATAGGGTTCTACTTTGACAGCGGAAGCAGAAAGATATCGCAGGTATTCCTTTCGTTCAAGGGCAACATCCCATCCCTCAACACTTAACGCATCTTTCCTACTCTGTTTTCTATATCATAATATATTTTCCCCAAAATGTCGATGAAAAGTCTATACTATCTTTAAGAACGAGACGAGACAAGATTGATTGAAAAAAACCACTGAATATTATATAATTCCATAAGATGATTAATTAGGAGGACACAACAGATGAAAAAAGATATCAAATGGGAAGAACTGGCTTTTAACTATATCAAAACAGATAAAAGATATGTTTCAGTCTGGAAAGATGGCCAGTGGGATGAGGGAAAGCTCGTTGAGGATAATTTCTTATCCATAAGCGAGGCTTCAACAGCATTACATTATGGACAACAATGCTTTGAAGGTTTGAAAGCATATAGAACAAAAGAAGGAAAAATTCAACTGTTCAGACCAGATCAAAATGCTAAAAGGATGCAAAAGAGCTGCCAAAAAATCCTTATGCCGGAGATGCCTGTTGAAAAGTTTATTGATGCTTGCGTACAGGTGGTTAGGGCAAATGAACATTATGTGCCTCCCTATGGAACTGGAGCAACACTTTATCTAAGGCCCTTCATGTTCGGTACAGGTCATACCGTTGGGGTCAAACCAGCGCCCGAGTACATTTTTTGCGTGTTCTGTCTTCCGGTTGGAGCTTATTTTAAAGGAGGTCTTTCCCCGGTTAATTTCATGACAACTGATTATGATAGAGCAGCCCCCATGGGAACAGGAGCTGCCAAAGTCGGAGGAAACTATGCAGCGAGTCTTCAACCTCATCAGGAAGCGGTTGAAGCAGGCTATGCCGATTGTATTTATCTGGATGCGGCTACCCACACAAAAATCGAGGAAGTCGGAGCGGCAAACTTCTATGGCATCACTCAAGACGACGTATTTGTCACACCGGTATCGCCTTCAATCCTACCCAGCATCACCAAGTATTCACTGCTGTATCTGGCAGAGCATTACTTGGGATTAAAAACGGAAGAAAGAGATGTTCTCGTCGATCATCTGGAAGAGTTCAAGGAAGCTGGCGCATGTGGGACGGCTGCGGTCATCACACCTATTGGTGCAATCATGCATAAAGGGAAAAAACATGTTTTTCATTCAGAGACTGAAGTGGGACCAATAACCAAAAAGCTTTATGACACATTGGTTGGCATACAACTAGGTGATATTGAAGCACCGGAAGGTTGGATATATCATGTCGAAAATGTTTAACAATGCCATAGTTAGAATACCTGCCAGATCTGTCGTTGATGGGATTACAACTCAACATCTGGGACCACCGGATATTGAACTGACACTTGAACAGCATACAGAATATTTGGAAGCACTGGAGAAATGTGGACTAAGCATTGAGATATTGCCTGCTGACGAGCGATTTCCCGATGGCAATTATGTGGAAGATGTAGCTGTTCTTGCAGAGAACGTAGCGATTATTACAAATCCTGGCGCAGAAAGCAGAAGAGATGAAATAAAAAATATCATACCGACAATAGAAAAATATTTTAAAAACATAGAGTATATAAGAACGCCTGGGTTTCTTGAGGGTGGAGATGTGATGAAAGTCGGAACCCATTTCTATATTGGCTTATCGAAGAGAACCAATGAAGAGGGGGCCAGACAGCTGATTTCTATTTTGAATAAGCATGGCTATACCGGATCTACCGTCAACGTAACTGGGGTGCTTCATCTTAAGACAGGCATGACCTACATGGAAGATGGCACATTGCTGGTTGCTGGTGATTTCTTGAAAAACAAAAATTTCCTAAATAAGTTTGAACGGATTATCGAAATATCAGATGAAGAGGATTATGCTGTCAATTGCATAAGATTGAACGAGTTTGTATTAATGCCAGAAGGATTTTATGATACAAAATCAAAATTGCAAACAGCTGGGTATAGGATTGTTGAAACACCCATGTCAGAGTTTCAGAAAATGGATGGTGGACTGACCTGTTTGTCTTTGAGATTTTAAAATGCACTGGCAAAATATTACAAAAAGTTAACAAAAAAAACTGACTAGCCATGGTTAACTGGCGGTAATCTGTGTTAGACTCGTGTTATCAACCAATAGTAGGAGGTATATTTATGTTAGTATCTAAAAGAATTGAAGCTATGCAGGAATCACCTATAAGGAAGTTGGTCCCATTATCTGTTGCTGCCAAGAAGAAGGGTAAGAAGGTTTATCATCTAA
>DMAP01000318.1:0-337 GCA_003446975.1 Clostridiales bacterium
GAGTTGATTCTGGCGCTTCCTGACACAATCTATGAGAATCACAGCTATGATAGCTTTGTAGGTAATACGCTTTGGCGCTATACGATAGATGACAGTGTTGCAGTTCAGATATATCTAGATTCGCCTATCCCAGGAGGAACGAGGCAGTTTGATATTTCACCAGATGGGAATTGGAGTGCTTATGGTGGTATCAGTGCGGGTGAGCCAACGGTGTACATTGGAAATCTTACGGATGGGCATAGGATAAGCTATGGTAAAGATCTGCAGCCCAGTTTTTCCTGGGGGCCCAATAGTAAATATTTTATTTATACAAGCTCAAATAGTATTCTCGGTTCGC
>DMAP01000318.1:353-3583 GCA_003446975.1 Clostridiales bacterium
ACATTTTACCTGCCATATCTACGAAAAGAATGTTGAAAAAATTTGCATGGTAGAGATTATCGCCGGGGCAATTAAGATATACGATCTTGGTTTTGATAAAGATTTTAAGGATTATGTTTTGATTAGGCAAAAGTGAAAAGCTATATTGTGTTGTAAGATTTCTAACCTATTTACATTTTTGATAAAGGGAGATACTAATGAACGCAAAGTTGAACAAAAGACGAAATATTGGGAGAGTCTTATTCTCGCTCTTATTCGCTTTTCTAATTTTTTCTTTTTCTGATACAAAAACTATTTTTGCATCTAATTCACATCGAGTTTTGTTGTCAATTGAAGATGTGAAACGCACGGATATGATTGACATTGCCGAACTATATAGTACATACAGCTGGACGGCGGCTGAGACCAATATATTACATCATCCTTATGGTGAAAATAGATTTAATGCCAGTGGTCAGCTGCTTGAAGCAGATGGCACTCTAAA
This sequence comes from Clostridiales bacterium, assembly GCA_003446975.1. Lineage (GTDB taxonomy): Bacteria > Bacillota > Clostridia > Tissierellales > Dethiosulfatibacteraceae > 38-11. Next base: position 838 of record DMAP01000318.1, read on the forward strand.
ACAAGTTTTAAACTTTGCTACAGATGCACTGGGAACTTTGGATTACGAATTGATGACTAGCAGTCCAGTAAATACCCCAGAGTGGATTTTGCCAGGCGTGGAAAACGAAGGAATTCCTTATGCTTGGGGCATATCATCAGGGATAGATGCCCTTAATATCCCTATCGGGGCCGGAAACATTTCTTTTGATGAGAAAATTGCAGGGAGGCACTTTGCCGGAAATAAATACATTGATACGCAAAATGCCAACGGATGGGTGGCGGGTGTTGATTGTATTGGTCTTGTTAACAATGTTTGGCGTATGGGTAACAGGTTTCCTATGGCTATAACTCGTTCCCGATTTGCGCGGCCAATTAAATTTAAAGACTTGAAGCCTGGCGATATTCTCATGGATGAGGATGAGCATGTTATGGTATTTGATCAATTTATTGACTATGATCCAGTCACGGACGGAGAGCCACCGGCGGGGACTCGTTTTTTTGTTTATGAGGCGGCTGGGGAACCTTACTGGAAAGTGATATATCGTGAACACAGTATTAGCGGTGCCCCGAGACCGATCCCTTTTGATAACGAGGATGGATTCTTTAGAGGTGCGCAACAATCTCCAACCGAATCGGTTTCAGACTGGGTAACGATTGATGGGCTTGATTATGTTCCTGGCACCTATCTCAATCAAACATCTGTCGCGATCGTCATTGATGTTTCTGGCCCTTTTGATGAAGGGGGGTGGATCGATCACGTTAGTAAGGAGAAAGAGTATGCAAAAAAGATTGTTGACTTTTTGAACCCTGGGGATAAGGTTGGCGTTGTAATCTATTCTACTTATCACGTTGATGTTTTACCCCTCACTGTAATTACAGATGATAATAAAGAGTTTATCAAGTCTATTATTGATAGCGATGTTCGGTATCACAATGGCTCTGGAGATGGTGATCTTCATCTTGGATTACAAAAAGGGATGGAAGTTCTTTCTCGTGCACAAGATGGAGTTGATGGGTGGCAGGATCCAGTTCGGATTATGATTCTGATGAGTAAATATGCTATTCCTCATGTTTCTGTAGATGAAAGTTTCTTAAATCATATCTCTTCACAGAGGGTACAAATTCATACATTGGGAACATCTTATTCTTGGGGTTTTTGGCACAAGTTGATGTGGACTATTGCAAAAAAAACAGGAGGAACTTATTCGCGATCGTTTGATGAACTCTTAGAAAATCTGTGGATAGAGAGTGTTAGAGGCGACTATTCAGTTAAGAGAGTAGCTGGAGTAATACCAGCAGACACCAGCAATGTTACGGAAACTGTTATTCTTAATTCAACAAATGTTACAGAAACTGTTATTGTTGATTCAACAATGGGCTCGATAACGGCGTCCTTGTTTTGGACGGGAGATAAGGTTGAGTTTAGTTTGGAAGGTCCTACCGATGTTCCGGGCGAGACAAGAACGGTGGATGAATTGTTAGCGGCTGTTGACCCTAATATAACCTTTATTTCTGATGAGACCACATATGCATCTTATACAGTATTAGCTCCTTATCCAGGAGAGTGGACACTAAATATCTCTGGCGATAGTGAGCAAGAATATCAGGCTTTGGTATCAACCATGGATGCGATGCTCCTTTCTGTGGAGACGGACAAACAAAAGTATGTTTCTGGAGAACAAGTTAAGCTCGTCGCGAGCATCCAAGACAGTGTTTCTCCTGCTGGAACTACCCTTGAATACATTTATGATGCCAGTATAGAAGTGACCGTTGAGATTCCTAAAACCTCAAGCAATGTAGATTCCGAAATCTTTACTTTTAACCTGTTCGATAATGGAGAAAATGGAGATGATGATGCTAATGATGGAATTTATTCTGGTATTTTTGATAATAGTCAGATAGATGGCTTTTACACCTTCAATTTAGAGGTTGAAGGTGTAAATAATAGAGATGGCGGGTATTTTACTAGAGAAAAGAAACTTTTTATTGAGGTAAACTCTCATCCGCGTGTGGAGAGCATTGTGCGCTTGTCTGAAAATCCAACAAACTTGGGATATGTAGAATATGCAGTCACTTTTTCTGAGCCTGTTGAAGGAGTAGATATAAGTGACTTCACTTTAACAACAAGCGATGGCATCTCCGATGCAGCTGTTTATAAGGTGCAATATAGTAGTAACGGCTATTACATCGTAACTGTAAATACAGGCAACGGGAGTGGTGCGCTACGTTTAGATGTAGCCGATAATGACAGTATCAGCGATGGCGTCAATATTCCTGGTAGTCTGTTTTTGGGTGGTCCAGGGCTTGGCAATGGAGATTTTATAGATGGTGAAATCTATGATATTGATGGTGCTGATCGTAGCAACGTTGTGAATAAGACTGCTGATACAGATGATGGGTTTTGTAGTATTGATGATTGTTCCCTGCGTGAAGCTCTGGATACGGTAGGATATGGCGCTACTATAACTTTATCCCCGACGCTTTATGGCGAAACCATTCCTCTCAATTCCACTTTGACTCTTACTAGACCTGTGACTATAGATGGATCTTTATTGACTGAGCCGATCATCATCAGCGGCCAAAATACTGTGCAAGTGTTTTCAATCGCGGCAGCGGTTACCCTGAATGGATTGACGATAACAGATGGTCGTTGGGAATCTACTGAAAGAGGCGGTGGCGGCATTTTCAATGGTGGTTCACTCACCATTATAGATTCTACCCTTTCTAATAATTCTGCCTGGAATGGTGGTGGCATCTATAATGGT
>DMAP01000344.1 GCA_003446975.1 Clostridiales bacterium
TTCCTCAAGATTATTTAAAGAGATATTGGTAGATTACGAGAATTTCTTAGGCTGGTAAGGCAAAGAGCCTGAGTTTGTTTGTACTGGAAATTATGCATTATCCCGGCAAGTCGTGATGATATACAGACCGGCAGAACTACTTGATGGCCCTTAATATCAGACATGGTGAAATCTTTACGGAGGATAATATCGCCAGAAAACAAAACATTAAGGGACTCATCTCCGCTATCAACTGATTCTTGTGCAAACCTTATTAACAACTCAAGTGCATCCTTATGAAAATGAAACCAAATCGCGTCATCCTTAGAATCTGGATTTTCCAGAGTTACAAGCGGATGCCCTGGGTTGGTGTAGATTGCGTTTAAATCTTTTGGGTTATCAGAAATATAAATAGCCATAACAATACTCCTATGTAAAAATTAATAAGGAAAAGACTATGAAAAAAATAACACTAGATAAATGCGAAGGGTTGAAAAATATAAGAGTATCAGGATCAAACGAACATCCGATAATAGAGCCAGGGATGTATGTTGTCCTTTCCCAATCAAAGACAGAGATAAAGGTTGAAGTTGGGCCAAAAATTGTCGGCCACGAACAATCAAACTTCACAGGAAAGGTAATTACGGGGATAGACACAACAACGCCTCCTCTTAACATTGGTGACAACATTCCTTTCTTGAGAGAAAATATTTGCCATATCACGAAAGAATAACAATAAGCCAATCAGCCAACCATTCGCCCCACTTGACCCGGCCAACAGCCGCCGGGCAAGTGATCTCAACGTTGTGAAAAAATATCCTTTTTTTGTGCATAATTTTTGAGAATCAACACCATAGAGCGTGGGATCTAACATGATTGGCTGGACAGCGGCACAACGAATTGTCAGATCGAGAGATACTGCGGATATAAAAATGATTTCCACAAAGTCTAGCCTAAGCAACGATCTTTACAAAAAACAGCATTCAGGCTGCTGCGCCACCAATGGATCTGGCAAGAGAAGTTTCATAAAAACGGAAAAGGACTGGAAATTTCCGGAGACGAATCTATGACACCAATTAGATTTTCTACAAGTGCAAGACTTGTTTCTGCTATCAACAAATCAGGTATTGCCCTGCTGTTGTTTCTCTTCCTATTGACAAGCGGCTGCGTGAATGTTGGTCAGCCTCCCATTCTCACCGCACCTCTCAAGGAACCAAGCTTTAATGCTCCGACACCCATTAAGTTCAATGCACGGAACCCTTGGAACGACCAAGGCGTATCTATGGTCAAGGGGCATACCTATAAGTTTTATATCAAAGCCACTAATTGGTATGACGGCGGAGATCCAGATAAAGGAGTGAGTGAAAAGGGAGATGGCATCCCTTCATCAGAGACCCATGGCTGGGAAAAAACACCCAGCTTTATGAGCAAATTACTGAAGCCCATGTCTTTTCTGCGCCGCTGCCCTGAGCAGCCCTGGTATGCACTTGTTGGTGCTATCCAGGAAGGTGATGAAAGAGGAGGGGACACTCATTGTTTTCTGATCGGTAAAGGCGAGGAAGACATCAAGGCTGTGGCATCGGGCCGGCTGTATGTATTCGCAAATGACTCATATAAGAAAACCTATGACAACAACTTTGGAGTCGTAGACCTCACTGTCATACGAATAAAGTAAGTTGCTCTAAAACAAATAAGGAGAAAGCTATGCCAAGGATTTTCAGACTTTTCGCTGCGCTGTCCAGCTTTTTTCTTTTCGCCGGTTGCGGCAAGACATACACAATTCAGATTAATAACCCCAACATTAACGAAAACAGACAGATTGTATTATTCCTGGATGGCACTGCTAACGACAGGGACAGCCGGACAAATGTATCAGCTCTGAGTGAAATCATTAAAAATCAGGACAAGGACAACCTGTTCATATTCTACAACGAAGGGCCAGGGACGGATGGAAGAATACTTGGTGCTGCCACAGGATGGGGAATCGCCAAAGACGTGAGAGATGCCTATGCCTTTTTGTCACAATATTATGAGCCTAAAAGTAAACTATACATCTTCGGATTCAGCAGAGGTGCTTATACAGCCAGAATGTTAGCAGGCATGCTATTCACTATCGGTCTTTATGACCTGAAGGATTTTAAAGAGAGTGACCGGGTCAATCTCGTCAACGAATTATATTACGCGTACAAAGGTGAGGATAAGAAAAAAAGCGATATTCATGAAAAGGGCAAAGCTATAATTGCCCGGGCGAGATCACTCCCTAGCACCGCGTCTGAAACTGAATTTAAATTAAATAATAAAGTTGCAATTGATGTTATGGGCCTGTGGGATACTGTGGAAGCTCTTGGACTGGTTCCTTCTGTCAGGGCTTTGGGAAGAAAAATTGGACGATTGTTTGGCAAAAAACCTCTCCCCAACATTGCCACTTCAAACGATAGATATTTTGATCAGATATGCAACGCCAAGCATATCTATCATGCCCTGTCTTTGGATGATAACAGAGCCTTTGTTTTCGTCCCTATAATCATGACTAGCGACCATGTTGTTCCGAAAGACAGCGGATGCAAAGATAAAAAAACTGAAATAGCCAAGGTGGAAGAAGTCTGGTTTGCTGGCGCACATGCCGATGTCGGCGGCGGATACAACAAAGATGAACGCAATAAAAATGACAAAAGCACTAGCGACAAAGATGTCTCCCTATCTGGTGTTTCTCTTAACTGGATGATGTCCAGGATCAAAGAAGACGCGCCTAATTTACTGCCAGAAGACGCAAATGTTTACCAGAACCATCTGGCCTATTCCCATGATGCGGAAAGCGGCATCAAGATAGCCTATGAAGACTATCGAAGGACTGAGATCCTGACCACGCTGTACTTACAGAAATCCGAATACGAAAAGATAAAAATACATAGCTCGGTCTTTGACCGCATTCAAGAGGTAGCGAAAGGAAGGCAAAACATGGGCTTCGACTCAGAATGGTACAAAGATCCTTACTTTAAAGACTGCTTTGAAGACCCCAAAAACAACAATTATGAATTCAAAGACTGTAGTGTGATTGAAAGGGTTGATTAGGGATACATGCAATAATACGCCTACTGGGACTAAGAAAAGGAATTCTGGGGACACCGTACTTAATTCCAACCAAAACATTCT
>DMAP01000360.1 GCA_003446975.1 Clostridiales bacterium
TAAGAAAATGGGATATGAAGTATTCTAAAACTGCAGATGCAGTGGTTATCGAGGGTGTTGAAGCCGGAGGGCATTTAGGCTTCAAGGAGAATGAAATCAAGGAAAAAACATTTTCTTTCAAACAGACCATAGAAGATGTTAAATCCATCCTTGGTAAGTTCGAAGGCAAATACGGTATTCAGATACCCGTGATAGCGGCTGGAGGAATATTTGACAGAAATGATGCTGAAAATGTGATTAATCAAGGAGCTGATGCAGTTCAAATGGCAACCAGATTTATAGGAACAGAAGAATGCGATGCCGCGATGGCCTATAAGCAAGTTTTTTTGGATATGAAGGAAGAAGATATAGAAATTGTCATCAGTCCTGTCGGGCTACCTGCAAGAGCTTACAGAAATAAGTTCCTAACAGATCTAAAGAAGGGACTGACCCAAAAATCACCAAAATGCTCAGCTTGTTTGAAGGATTGTTTTCCGGGAAAAAATGAATATTGCATAGCGGATGCTTTGATCAATGCTGTTAAGGGAGATATTGACAATGGTCTGATATTTACCGGCAGCAACGGATACAAAATCAATAAAATAGATACAGTAAAAAATATTTTTAAAGAGTTTCATTGATTTTCATACTATATTGTAGTATTAAATCTAATTGACCACAACATATTGTGGTCAATTAAAATTGAAAAATAGCCCTTCCAATAATTTCTTGACATATATACATGATATTAATATAATCTAATGTAGACTATATTGGAGAACTATTTTTTGTAATAGATAAAACGCTGTCAAGGAGGTGTTTACGTTGAAAAGAACTTATCAGCCAAAAGTAAGACAAAGAAGTAAAGAGCATGGTTTCAGAAAAAGAATGAGAACAACTGCAGGTAGAAATATCCTTAGAAGAAGAAGAGAAAAAGGAAGAAAAAGACTGTCAGCGTAAGGCCTAATCTAATAAGGCCTTTTTGTTCCATTGTAATCAGATAGGATGTTAGTAAATGGAAAAAGAAAACAGAATAAGAAAAAACACTGACTTCAGAGTGGTTTATTCAAAGGGCAAATCCTATTCAGATTATCATTTGGTTTTGTTTATAAAAAAGCGAACTGATAACGGAAAAAAATTTGGAATAACGACTGCAAAAAAAATTAAAAAAGCTGTAGAAAGAAACAAAATAAGAAGAAGGCTAAGAGAAATTATCAGAAAGCACTTCGATTTTGTGCAATCCGGTTACGATGTAATCGTAATGTGTCGGTTGAATGGAAAGGATGCGGACTTTTCCCAATTGGAAGAATCTTACGTGAGACTGCTGAAAAAATCAAGGATTTGGAAGAAGGAATTGAATTGAAAAGAATACTAATTGGTTTGATTAGGATCTATCAAAGTTATTCTAAGAGAAATGGAAGAAGTACCTGTAGATTTTATCCTACATGCTCGCAATACTCACTGGAAGCTCTTGAAAAATATGGGTTGCCGAAAGGAATTGTTTTGAGTGTCAAGAGAATACTCAGATGTCACCCCTTTAATCCTGGAGGATACGACCCTTTAATATAACTTGGAGGTTAAATAAATGCAAGCTATCGCAAGACCCTTGGGATTCATCGTCAAGATCATTTATGACTTGCTGTCTGTACTGGACAATCCCATTATTTCAGCCTATGCGCTGTCAATCATCGTCGCATCAATATTATTAAAACTGGTTTTATTCCCATTGACTAAGAAACAAACAGATTCAATGAAGAAAATGCAGGAACTAAATCCTCAATTGGCACAGTTGAAGCAAAAGTATAAAAATGATTCAGAAACATTGAATAGAAAAACAATGGAACTCTATAAGGAGAATAATGTAAATCCCATGGGCGGATGTTTGCCTCTGTTGATTCAATTTCCATTTTTGATTGGTTTCTTTTATGTTTTAAGAGAACCGGTAACTTATGTCTTCAGTGGAAACCAAGCCGCGTATGATGCGATTAATAAAAGCTTCATTTGGATAAAGGATCTTGGATTTGCGGCCAATGCCGAAATCACACCAGGGGTTATTAACGGGATCAATCTCGGAACAACATTGCCACTGATAGGACAGGCATTACCTGTTTTAGCCATTTTGGCGGGTATAACAACTTATATTCAGACAAAAATGACAACAGCCGGTCAATCAGGAGGAAATGAACAGCAGGCAGCAACCCAGAACACAATGGCTATCATGATGCCTTTTATGATTTTCTTCTTTGCCTTGAATTTTCCAGCAGGCTTGACCCTTTATTGGGTAGTCAGTAATCTTTTCCAAATAGCGCAACAGTACCTGGCGCTGCACAATGGGAAAAGACTATTGGAGGTTAAAGCAAAATGAGATATATAATTAAAGAAAGTACATCAGTTGAAAAGGCAGTCAGCGAAGGGTTAGAAGAACTAAATGCTGATATCAATGAGGTTGAGATAGAAATTCTTCAAGAACCGAGTAGAAGCTTTCTGGGATTATTGTCAAAAAATGCTAAAGTGAAATTAACCATCGTAGATGGTCCAAAGGAAAAAGCAAAAGAATTCCTAACTGTACTACTTGAAAAAATGGACCTTCATTGTGATTTTGATATAACACTGGAAGGCGAAGTGTTAAAGGTTCAGGTCACTAAAATCAACAACAAAGATAAGGGAATAATTATTGGCAAAAGAGGTAAAAACCTTGATGCTATGCAGTATATTCTAAGCCTGGTCATCAACAAAGACAGACAAACCTATATCAGAACGATAATCGATGTTGAAGAC
>DMAP01000266.1 GCA_003446975.1 Clostridiales bacterium
GGGGTGGTGGATTGACTAACATCATCATCGCACTGAGCAGTGTCTATTGGGTATCTATGGCTAGATTGGTCAGAGGTCAGATGTTATCTTTGAAAGAACAAGAGTTTGTTTTAGCGGCACGTGTTATCGGTGTAGCTAAGTGGAGAATTATACTGAAACATCTTATTCCAAATGCAATGGGTCCAATTATCGTTAGTATGGCAATGATGATTCCAGCCGCTGTTTTCACAGAGTCTTTCCTTAGCTTTATCGGATTAGGTGTTTCGGCACCAATGGCTTCATGGGGAACTCTTGCAAACAATGCGCTATCTGGATTGACAACCTATCCTTATCAGTTGTTTTTCCCGGCATTATCGATTGCCTTCACCATGTTGGCATTCAATTTTATTGGTGATGGNNCTTTAGACCCAAGATTGAGAAAAGGTTAGGTATAGAATGAATAATAATAGAGAATATATACTCGAAGTCAAAGGACTAAAAACATCATTTTACACTCATGGTGGAGAGGTGCAAGCTGTCAGAGGAGTAGACTTTAAGATAAGAAAAGGCGATGTATTGGGAATCGTAGGAGAATCAGGAAGCGGTAAAAGTGTTACCGCATTGTCTGTAATGAAATTGATTGATTTTCCAGGCGAAATCAAGGAAGGACAAATCATGTTTGATGGTATCGACTTGACGAAGTTCTCAAATCAGAAAATGTCTAAAATCAGAGGCAATGAAATTGCAATGATATTTCAAGATCCGATGACATCGCTAAACCCTGTGTTCAGCATCAAGAACCAGATGATTGAAGTTATTAGAAAACACCAGAAGATTGGAAAGCAGGAAGCCCTAAAAAAAGCAATAGAGATGCTTCATCTGGTGGGTATTCCCGAACCGGAAAAAAGAATCAAATCTTTTCCCCATGAGTTTTCTGGTGGGATGAGACAAAGGGCGATGATTGCAACAGCACTTTCCTGCAATCCAAAACTGTTGATAGCCGATGAACCAACAACAGCACTTGATGTGACTATTCAGGCTCAAATACTGGATATAATGAAAGACATCACTAAAAAACTGAATACATCTATAATACTCATAACGCATGATCTGGGTGTTATAGCAGAAATATGCAAAGATGTCATCGTCATGTATGGCGGCATGATTATGGAAAAAGGAACAGTCGATGATTTGTTTTATAATCCCAAGCACCCATACACCAAAGGACTTTTAAAATCAGTTCCACGAATGGACAAAATGGAGAAAAACAGACTGGTACCCATACCGGGGTCTCCACCTGATTTGTTGTCACCACCCAAAGGATGTCCTTTCTCAACCAGATGTCCTCATGTTATGCAGGTTTGTGTAGAGGAAATGTCACCTGTTTTTAAGATTAATGAGAACCACAGCTCCGCGTGCTGGCTACTTCATGAAGACTCTCCTGCAGTGGAAGGCTACGAGAAGGGGGTGCTGGAAGACAATGGAAAATAAGTCATTTTTAGAAATTAAGAATTTAAAGAAATATTTTGAGGTCAGCAAGAGCTTTTTAAAGAAGAATAGAATGTATCTGACAGCTGTAGATGATGTTTCATTCGAGATTAAGAAGGGTGAGACCTTTGGATTGGTTGGAGAGTCCGGATGTGGCAAATCCACCCTTGGAAGAACAATTGTAAGGCTTTATGAACCAACAGCCGGACAAGTTATATTTGACGGGGATGATATTACCAGATTGTCACAGCATGATATGTTGAAGTATAGGAAAAGACTTCAGATGATTTTTCAGGATCCCTATGCATCTTTGAACACAAGAATGACTGTTTCCGAAATTATTGGAGAAGGCATTGACACCCATAATCTAGGTAAAGGCAAAGAAAGACAGGAAAAAATTCAAAATCTTCTTCAAATTGTAGGCCTTAAGAGCGAACATGCAAGCCGCTATCCCCATGAATTTTCAGGTGGTCAGCGTCAGAGAATTGGCATCGCCAGATCACTGGCCGTTGAGCCGGATCTGATTGTATGTGATGAGCCAATATCAGCTTTGGATGTTTCAATCCAAGCTCAGGTTGTCAATATGCTTGAGGATTTGCAGGATAAAATGGGATTGACCTACTTGTTCATAGCCCATGACTTGTCTATGGTAAAACATATTTCCGATAGAATAGGAGTCATGTATTTGGGTAAAATGATGGAAATATGTGGTAGCAATGAGCTTTACAGAAAGCCACTTCACCCCTATACACAGGCTTTATTGTCATCAATACCAATTCCTGATCCGAGAAAAAACCGTGATAGCAAGAGAATCATACTTCAGGGTGATGTTAAAAGCCCTATCAATCCACCGGAAGGATGCAGATTTAATAGTCGTTGCAGATATTGCGAGCAAATATGCAAGGAAGTTACACCTGAACTGCTCGAAATTGAAAAAGACCATTTTGTGGCATGCCATCTAGTGGATAAGATCAATCAATAGTGGTTTGTCCAACTATTCAAATAGTTGGTTAAAATAAATAAACCAAAAAAATGGAGGGAAA
>DMAP01000106.1 GCA_003446975.1 Clostridiales bacterium
AAGAAATGCCATAAAAAAAAGAATAAATCCGATAAATATCTTTTGGATTACTCCTTTCAAGAAGGAGAACATAAAATAAAAGACAAGTGAAACCATGATAGAGGCTGTTGCTGAATAAAAAATACCTATATTCGTAAACATAGCTTCTGTCTTTAGTTTCAGAATTGTCTCCATATAAATAAATGCGCTCGATAGATATATAATTAGGATTATTCCCTCAAGATTCAACTGTGTTTCTATTTTTTTGTTTTTTTTGCTCTGTTTCCATCCAATCGCCTACTTTTAATAATGATGCCCACAAACGAGTCATAATGATTATACATTTACTTGAAATTTATGTCAAAACCAATTGAAGAAAATCAATTTTCATTTAAAATACCTAATAATATACGGTTGAACTCTTCTGGATGTGTTTCCATTGGACAATGCGACGAGCCTTCTATCACGCTATACTCGAAATCAGGTATTCGTTCTCGAATTTTTTCTGCCTCGGAAACAGGTACCCATGAGTCATCGCTACCCCAGATTCCATAAATGGGAATATTTGAGTTTTCTAATCTCTCTATAGGCTCATTTTTTGACGTTAGAATCAAATCAATCATGGTAGATGATGTTCCAGGTTGTTTCAAGGGTTAAGGTACCCTTCTAGTTCTGACGCAGTTGGCATTCTACCATAAGCTGACTCCAAAAAACTCTCAATTCTCTTTGGTTGAATAGCGACCATATATAAAACAACTTTTATCCATCTTCTGACTGGAGGGTATTTCAATAAAACACTAAACTGTGATGGGTTATTCTCAGACAAGGCACCTGCAACCATTATGGCAGTTTTAGTTTTTTCAGGACGATCCAATGTCATGGCAGCCACAGTACCGCCACCCATTGAATGACCTATCAAATCCCATTTGAGTAGTTTGGAACCACCTTGAAGTCTACTTTCTAAATTGTCAATCACTTTCCATATTATTTTGCTTCTGTTGCTCTGACTATGGTCTATGCCCTCCCTTCGGTCACTGTAACCAAATCCCGGCAAATCAATCGCCACAACCATGTAGCCTTTTTCAATCAAGGGTTGTACCGTTAACAGCCATGAATATGAGGATCCGCCCATACCGTGAATCATCACTGCTTTTCCCTTCAATTCCGAAGATTTCGGAAGCCATTGCCTATAGTGGATGGTTGTATTATCGACAATGTCATAATTGCTTTCATTGAAAGGATTTTTTACAGTGAACTGAACGGGATTACTGATAGGTAATGCATAGGGTACGATGCTGACTATAAGGAAAATGATTATTAATATACCTATGGTTCTCTTTAAAAACCTCTTCATACCAATCATCTCCAACAACGTATTTAATTATAGAAATACAGCAGAAAACAATAACAGACTCTATTGGTTATTTCTGTTATATCTAAAATATACCCGAAAAAAACATTCTCAAACATCAATAGTCAATGAAAGATTTTGCTATTTTGCTGGATAAATGTGTTATAATGTCTCTATTAAAAAGAATTTTCAGGGGGCTAAGGGATGGAATTACTTGGATTGATTATAGCGATAGTTTTTTTTGTTGTTGGTTTTATAGGCACTGTATTACCCATTCTTCCAGGCGTAATTCTTATCTTTTCGGGAATGGTGGTTTATGGTATTTTAACCAGTTTTCACGACTTGAGCATCTACTTCTTTTTGATGCAAGGTGCTGCCATGATGCTTGTTTTTGGAATAGACTTAATTGCATCTTCAATTGGTATCAGGAAATTCGATGGTAGTAAGCAAGCGGCGGTGGGTGGGGCATTTGGAATCATTATTGGTCTGATTTTACTGGGTCCTCTGGGTATTGCAATCGGTCCATTTGTTGGTGCTGTAGGAGTAGAACTTATAAGCGGTAAGGATATAAATCATGCTATAAAATCAGGCTTCGGTTCACTTATCGGTATCCTTGGAGGCACCATTTTGAAGTTATTTACCGAAGCCATCATGATTTCTTATTTCTTTATAAGTATTTCTTAATCTGTTCCACGGTCAAAACCTTACCTGCAGTTTTAACTTCTTCATCTATCACAAGAGCTGGCGTTCCCATCACACCATACTTCATGATTTCCATCACATCTTCCACCTTATCGACGGTAACGTCCAATCCCATTTCACTTATGGCTTGATGGACATTGTTCTCCATTTTTCTGCATTTGGCGCATCCTGTTCCTAAAACCTTGATTTTCATCTTTCAACTCTCCTGGTCTAATTTATTAATACTATCTCTTCCAAATATTTATTCTTCTACCTCTTCCAAAAGAACTCTATCATTATAAGAGCCTTGTTTTTCTCTTTTTTTCAATCTCAGATAGTCTATTCTCATTGGTTCATAATCCTTAAGTCTTACCAGGCAATCCAAGGCTTCATACACATCAGCAATCTCCTCTTCATTGTCGGTTTGTCGAAACTCTTCCATCTCCTCAACAATCTTATCAATCAGGGCATTATGATATTCTTTCTCAGACATAATCCTAGATGTCTGTGTTCTGCCACTTTCCTCTATCAGCTGAGGTATCTTATCTCTTACAAGTTTTTTGTATGAAGTTTTCATCATCAGCACCTCCATCAGATTCAACAATTGTTTGATATAGTATTATCTTATATCTTTTTTCCCTATTATTCAATAATAAAAAACACAGTCTGCTTACCAGCCTACTGTGAGATTTATGATTCAAGAATATGCGCCTTAATAAATGGTTCTGCTTTTCTTGAAAAAAATCAGATAAACTTCTGTCGCAATCAGTAAGGCCAAACAAACTACAACAGTGACAATAATCGAGATATAACTCCAATTAAAACCTGTTTCTGAAATATGCTTAATCAATATCCCAACATATGCCCAAATTATTACCAATCCATAAGCGATATCTCTATTTAAAACAATGGTCGCTGAACCGATCAATACACCCACAAATAAAATGATGATTGTCAATAAAATCTCTGACATCCCAAATCTTCCCCATGCCATATTAACCAGTAATGCGGTTGCATTGGCAATGGTGGCAACTGTAATCCATCCGAAATAAACAGAGAATGGTAGCTTGATCAAAATTTTTTCAGCCGGCGTAAATCGATTGTTTTTCAATATGACGTTGATTATCGCCAGACATGCTAAAATAACAAGCATCAGAATCATAGATAAAGTGATGTTGCCATAGTGCCATGCTAAAATCCAAACAGTGTTGGCAATTGAAGAAATTGAAAATGCGATACCTACACCCTTAAAGATATGAGCCTTCTCGCTATAACCTGATGGTTTGTATGCGATAAGCTGATAGATCGTATAAACTGCCAGTAAAATATAGATGACGCCCCAGATGGCAAACGTCAATCCAGTTGGCGCAAACAGGTTTGGATATGAATCTGAAACCTCACCAGTTGTGATACCATTGATTGGAATAATATTAGCAAGTGCGTTCATAGCAACCATGACAATAAAAGTTATCAATACAAACAACTTGATGCTAATGGCCTTTGCTTTCATTTCATCAACCCCCTAGTATTAATTTTTACAAAAATTTTACATCGAGTTTCTGCCTTGGAACAGATCTGAAGTATCTCACATCCGGATAGCCAAGGATAATATTTGCAATCATCTCATTTCCTTCCGGTATCCCCAAAAATTTATATATTTCATCGTTGTTTTGCGTTGCTGTTTTAAGATATCCAACAAAACACGATCCAAGACCAAGAGTTTCAGCGATCAATGTCATCTGACCACCGGCTATGCCTGCATCCACATGGGTAGTATGAGAGGATTTGGGATCACCATAAATGATGATAACGCATGGAGCATTATAGAACAACCTATCGAATCCAGTGGATTCATAGTTGTTCAAAATGCTTCTAAAAACCATACCGTATCGCCCTTCTGTTTTTTGTCCAACATCATATAATGTCTTCATGGCTAACAATTTAAGTTCCTCAAGCTTATCTGGTGAATCAACAACCACAAACTTAAGAGGTTGTCGGTTGCCTCCCGTTGGCGACATCTGCCCAATTCTCAAAATGGCTTCCATCTTTGATTTTTCTATAGGTTGATTCTTGTACTGACGACAGCTTCTTTTCATTTTCACTAAAGCGTCGAGTTGATTGAACCCGATTTTCCATTCATCTTTCTCAAACGTTTCTATTGCAACATCATACCCGGGATGCTGGTAGCTAATGGCATTCACGGGACAGACAGCCCCACAATGACCGCATTTTATACAGTTGGTAAAATCTTTGATAAAGGCGATGTCTTCTTCTAAACTGATAATCTTTGAAATACAATCAGATACACAAGCACCACAGCCGATACAAGTTTCCTTATTGATTACTACAAAATCTTTCATCTGAACACTCCTCTATTTTATCTAAAAATGATTTTTGACAGTATTGGTCTTTTAATATTAATAGCCTTTGCTGGGCACAACTCCTGACAGCAAAAACAACTAATGCATTTATTATAATCAACCACTGGTTTCCTGTCCACCATGATTATAGCATTTGGTGGACAATTCAGCTCACAATCACCACAACCGACGCATTTCATATTGTTAAAGATTGGTTTAGACTTCAGTTGCTGCACCAAGATTGCCATCAGTGGTTTCGGTATTTTTCGTTTCCTTCCGCTATTGGCAGGTGCCTTCGCAAATTCCTTGATTCTCAACTCTTCTAAGGAATCCCCTTTGAGATCAACTTCTGTCAGACTTTCGGAGGTTAACCCCCTCGTATAGGCTCCCCTGAGCGTCGGCACATCCATCACGCCAAGACCAATCAGATTACAAGCAACTTTATCCAAATCATGGGGATTATCCGATGTGATAATGACATTGGCTTTCTTTGGCACACCGGATGAAGGTCCCGCCCCTTCCATGGCCATGATGCCATCCATTATATGTAAAACCGGCTTTACATATTCACAGATGTCAATCAATGCATTTGAAAAATCATTTACGTCCG
>DMAP01000148.1 GCA_003446975.1 Clostridiales bacterium
ATTGGTTTTATGGCGGCTAAATCCACTATCACGGCACCGTCATAAAAGGCCAGATCATCAGGTTTAAGTTTTTTGTAGTCTCCTTTTCTGAGATGTAAGGACATATATTCCTCAACTTTTTTGTCAGTTGTCCAGATACTTGAGAGACATGTGGTTTCAGTCGTCATTACATCAATGCCATTTCTGAAGTCGATGCTTAAACCCTCTATTCCAGGTCCGACAAACTCTAGAATCTTATTCTTCACAAATCCAGTCTCGAATACCGCTCTTATAATTGCAAGGGCAACATCTTGCGGTCCAATCCCGTGTCCCACCTTTCCTTTGAGATAGACGGCAATCACCTCTGGATATTTCAAATCATATGTTTTTTCAAGTAGTTGTTTAACAAGTTCAGGTCCACCCTCTCCAATCGCTATTGTGCCAAGTACGCCGTATCTGGTATGGCTATCTGATCCAAGGATCATTTTGCCGCATCCTGCCATTTTTTCCCTCATATATTGGTGGATAACAGCTTGATGCGCCGGCACATAGATACCACCGTATTTTTGAGCTGCAGATAATCCAAATAAGTGGTCGTCTTCATTGATTGTCCCACCGACTGCGCACAAACTGTTGTGGCAATTGGTCAGAACATAGGGCATGGGGAATTTTTTCAATCCACTGGCCCTTGCTGTCTGAACAATTCCAACATATGTGATATCATGGGAAGCCATGGCATCAAATCTGATCTTCAATTGATCCATCGATTGATTAAGATTGTGATTTTTAAGTATGGTGTAAGTCATGGTCCCATTTTTTGCAGGGATTTTTGATTCGATTTCAATTTCATCCTGCCTGTCATGATCCATCAATAGATTATTTTTGACGAGCAAAACGCCTTTTTTTATTAACTTTATCATATTGAACTCCTTTGCAAATAGGAATGACGAGGATACATCGTTCCTGATTATGGATGATGTAAATCATTTTACATCAAAAAGAACTTATTTGCAAGATTATATTAACATCTTGCAAATAAGTTCTTCTCTTTATTCTTTGACAATCCCTTTCCTGATCATTTTCCTATATGCGAACTGGAGGCCCCTTCTACATTTGTTGCCTTTGACGGACTTGATGGTTCCATCCTTCACGACAATCTTCAATTTACACCTATTGCTGCAGGTCTTGCATTTAAACTTGTATTTTTTCTTCATCTTCATCCGAACCAATATCAGGCTGGTCTTCATCTATGTTAAACGATTTTGAATTCTTACCCTTATCCTTCTTCTTATCTGGTGTTTCAAGATAGGCCGTAAGCTTCTGGTCAACCAAATAGTGAATGGTGTCTTTTTCATAGCAGCCCTTCTCATCCTTGTATCCTGCAGGTCTGCCAGTCAAGATCTCAATGCCTTGATCCACAGTCTTTACAGCATAAATATGGAAAACTTCATTCTTGACAGCCTCTATGACGTCATCGGACAGCATAAGATTATTTATGTTCTGATGTGGGATAATAACACCTTGCTCACCAGTCAAACCCTTGATCTGACAAACCTTGAAATAACCCTCGATTTTTTCATTGACACCCCCTATGGGCTGAATCATACCCCTTTGGTTGACAGAACCAGTTACTGCGATGCCTTGTTTGATTGGAACCTCTGACAGGCTTGACAAAATCGCATAAAGCTCTGTGCTTGAAGCACTATCCCCGTCAATGCCTGAATATAGCTGTTCAAACACGATGCTGGCTGATAAAGCCAGTGGTTTCTCCTGGGCATACTTATATCCCATGTAGCCATGAATAATCATAACGCCCTTGTCATGGATTTTTCCACTGGTTCTGGCTTCCCTTTCAATATTGATAAGTCCCGAACGTCCACTATAGGTTGACACGGTAATTTTTGATGGTTTGCCGAAAGAATACTCCCCAGTGCTCACTACTGCCAAACCATTGATTTCACCGACTTTTTCACCTTCCACATCGAGCAGATAAGTCTTATCCTTAAATAACTCCAGGATTTTCTCCTCATACATATTGTTCCGATTTATTTTCTGTTCTATAGCCTTGGAAACATGCTCTTTCCTGACAAGATCACTTCCATGGGAAGATGCCCAGGAGTCCGCCTCATAAAGCACATCTACCAGTCTGTTGAATTGTGATGTCAGTTTATCCTTGTTCTCAGCAATTCTGGAGCTATATTCCACTACTCGGCATACAGCATCTTTATCAAAATGCTTTAGTCCCATATTATTCGCGTGAGAAGCGATGAATTTCGCCATCTTTTGTACATTGTCCGGTGTCCTCTGCATTTCCACGTCAAAATCCGCTCTTAGTTTAAATAGCTTACTGAACTGTTCATCATAAGCATACAATAGGCTGTAGGTGTAAGGGTCTCCGACAATAATCACCTTAACCTTCAGAGGTATAGGTTCCGGTTTCATGCCTGTTGTCATCGGATATCCCATTGTTGCCTGAATGGTCTCCACCTTGATTTCTTCATTCATCAACGCTCTCATCATACCTTTGTAGGCATAGAAGTTTTCAATTAGATCTTTGACTTGCAACACGAGATAACCGCCATTTGCCGCATGTAACGATCCTGCACTAACTTTATCAAAGGATGTTTTTAAGAATCCCATCTCATTTTCAAACTCTATATTACCCAACAAGTTGGTGTAGGTTGGATTGGTCTCGAAAATTACAGGGGCATGACTCTTATCTGAATTATCCACAAATAGATTGACCCTATATCTCTCGAAAAAGGCTTCATTGTTTCTGCCTTGCAAAGCAAAGAATGGATTTGCCTGTTTTTTTGTATCATCATTTTTAAACAGATCCACTTTTTCAATAATATCCTGCTTCAGAGCAGCTAAATAATCTTCAATCTTTTTATTTGTAGCGAATTTGCTTTTTATTTTGTCTATATATATCTTGACTACTTTTGATGCATACTCAGAATCGACTTTTTTTAGTTTTTCCCTGTAGCTTTCTTCGGCGTCTCTTATTTTCTTGAAAATATCCAAGCTTGCTAAATTAAGTTCTGACGATTTTTGCTGGATTTCGGCATAAATCTCTTTGGTCATGGTCTTGAAGTCTTCTTCAGTCATTGGATTTCCATCGTGTTTAAGGGGTATGCTGACTAATCCTCTATCAGTGTTTGTGTAGATAAATCCGTATTGCTTGGCCAACTCGTTTAGCTCTTCAAGCAACTCCTCAGACAGATCATTCAATTGTTTGTAAAGCATGTTTTTTGCTCTCTCATATTCTTGAGATATGAAGATGTTCTCAATCTCTTTTTTGATTAAGACAATAGAATTTTCAATAGCTTTCTGAAAAATCTTCCCTTGGCCATTTGCAAGGTTCAAAGCTAAAGGATGTTCCGGTTTTTTGAAGTTGAACACATATACCCAATCATCAGCAGGCTTCTCTGTTTTTGCCTTTCTATTCGTTATCAGACTGATATAAGAATTTCTCCCTGTGCCGCTGATTCCGGAAACAAATATATTATATCCCTTCTTTTTGATGTTTAATCCGAAATCGATGGCATCCACCGCTCTGTCCTGGCCAATAATGCCTTCTAATGACCCTAGATCTGCCGTCGATAAAAAATCAGCGCATTCTTCACAGC
Source organism: Clostridiales bacterium (assembly GCA_003446975.1). GTDB lineage: Bacteria > Bacillota > Clostridia > Tissierellales > Dethiosulfatibacteraceae > 38-11. Next base: position 3,609 of record DMAP01000148.1, read on the forward strand.
ACTCATTTCTCAACTGCTCAAAAGTAAGTTTTATTCCATCCATAGTAACCTCCTGAGTTTGATTACCAATATTATATCATACTTATTTGATGAGGCCAGTATAATTCAAGTCAACGATTGGTTTTTTGCCAACAAACTATTGAGTTTGCTTATCATCTCTGATAAAATGGTGGTGAACATTGGACTCCGATCTGCAATCCCTAAGGGAAACTATGGCTTGCAGACGATAGGTTTACCTGAAAACGGGTATGCCTCCCAGTTGGAAAGGAGCTTATAGTATATTCTATTCTGGGAAGAATAGTTTTTTTTGTGGAAATAAATATAATATTGCATCAATTGATGAAGGAGCAGCAATGAAGAATTTTATAAAAACAACATCCATAATTATACTTATGTCTATGCTTGTGGCATGTGCCACACCAATCCAGGAATCATCACCAACAACCACAATTACGCAAGCCACCGATACATCACTTGATGATTTCATGCTCGTGATTTCTGCAAATGAAAATGAATTCTATTTTTCAGCAAAAGAGATAACTGATATGGCTTCCGAAACATTGACTGTCACCAGTATTACTTCCAGCAGTGAAGTGATCACAAGTGTTATCACAGGTGTAAAGCTTGACGTATTGCTCAAACCCCATAATATTGAACAAAGAAACTTTAAAGAGATCCGGCTATTCGCTGCGGATGGTTACTCTATAATAGTCCCTAATGAAATTGTTGGCTCAAAAGATATATATATTATCTGGAAATATAATAATGAGCCTCTACAAGAATCGCATTACCCAAT
>DMAP01000384.1 GCA_003446975.1 Clostridiales bacterium
GAAACAAAGGTTCTTACGATTTATCATGATAATCCGTTTATTACACATGCGGAGAATTTGAGGACAAGTTTAGCAATGACAATACCCAGCGATGTTGTCATAAATGAAATTGAAGATATTAATGTTTTGCAGATTAGTGGAAAGTATGGCATTGGCCATTTTGAAATCTCACCCCCAGAATATGAATCAGCATGGCAATATATGTATCAGGAGTGGCTATTCAAAGGAGAAGAGAAGCCTAGAGACTCATTTCCATTCGAATTATATGTGACTGAACCGCCGAAGCGATGGAAAGAGAAAAGCTTTACAGACATCTACATTCCAATAGAGTGAACAGTACTGATGACCACAGTCCCATTTCATATTAGTCTTGAACCTCTCATCAGTGAAGTTAAGTGTGTTCTCGTATATCTCAAAAAAGTTTCTGTTTATTGGGGTTAAAGTTCAAAGTTTTTCACCCTCAATCATATGATAGCCTTTTTTGATTTTTCATCATAATATTTGTGAGTTGAATTTTGCATGAGAAATAATTTATAATAGGAACTTAATGACTATAAATTAGTCATTAAGTTTCATATTTTTATGTTGCTAAACAGGGCCCGACAAATGATAGACTTAACTGCTGAGTATGTGGAGGATGCATTAAAAGATTATTACATATTATAGTCTTCATTTCAGTGTTGCATATGCACGGACAAAATGGTATAATAACCGTGTGGATGAAACAAGGAGATGATAATAATGGATTATATAAAACAAATAGAAAAACATCTTAAAGATTCAGGTGGTATAATAACTTCTCTTTACTGTAGAGAAAATGGAATACCAACAGTCTATCTAAGTAGACTTATTGAAAAGGGGGTATTGCATAGAGTAGATAAAGGAATTTATTTGACGAAGAATGGTGACTATGATGAGTTTTATTTTTTTCAATATAAATACAGTGGTTCTGTTTTTTCTTATGAAACAGCTTTGTATCTTATAGGCGTCACAGACAAGATTATTCAGGTCAAAGATGTTACAGTCAGCTCAAAATATAAATTCAATAAACCACCTGTTGGAGTACATGTACACTATGTTAAAAAAGAATGGCTTGATTTGGGAGTGATAGTGGTAAAAACTATGTATGGAAATTCTGTCAGAGCATATTCTTATGAACGTACAATTTGTGATTTTATCCTCCACAAGGAAAATATGGATCCTGAATCGTATGTCAAATTGTTGAGAGGATATTCAAGCTATAAACACAAAAACGTTCATATGCTATATGAGATAGCGGCAAAAATGGGAATTGCATCAGAAGTCAGGGATATTATGGAGGTTCTTTTATAAATAAGAAAACAAAGAAAGGGTGAAAAAATATGTATGATAAGGTATTGGAATCATCAAATTTTATTAAGTCGCAAAGTAAAACAAGTCCAAAAATCGGCATTATTTTAGGCTCAGGCCTTTCAGGACTGATTGATATTATGGAGGATAAGGAGATCATCCCTTATGAATCAATTCCTCATTTCCCTGTTGTAACAGTACAGGGTCATGAAGGACAATGGATCCAAGGAAAAATAAATAACACTGAAGTGATTTGCCTTTCAGGCAGATTCCATTTTTATGAAGGCTATACAATGAAGGAAGTTACTTACCCCGTGTATTTATTGAAAATGCTGGGTGTAGAGAAGATTATCGTTACGAATGCCGCAGGTGGCATCAATCTAGATCTGGCACCAGGCAAACTAATGCTTATCAACGATTTCATCAATCTGATGGGCACCAATCCTCTTGTAGGTCACAATGATGAAAGGTTTGGGCCTCGTTTTCCAGACATGACCGAGCCCTACTGTCATAAATATTTAGAACTGGCAAAAGAGACAGCAAAAGAAATGTCTCTGGAAATCGGCGAAGGGGTTTATGCCGGCTTCATGGGGCCGTACTATGAAACAAAAGCGGAAATAGAAATGATCAAACGTCACGGTGCTGATGCGGTTGGCATGTCCACTGTACCTGAAACCATTGTTGCTAATTATTTAGGACTGGATGTAGTAGCCATATCCTGTATCACCAATATGGCAACAGGGATACAAAAGGTCAAGCATTCCCATGACCGCGTTGTCGAAATGGCCCAGAAGGCCTCAAAGGATTTGTGCGAGCTTGTGGCAAGGATGATACCTAAAATGTAGGAAGTGCATACTAAAATTTTTTATTTTCATTTCAGGCGTTGAAATGAAAATAAGAACTTGTTATTTCGTCGTGAGGGAACTTAAAAACATTAAGTCCGTCTAATTTTACGTGCGATAAAATATTGGAGGTTCAAAATTGAAATTATTTAAGATAGTAGTGGTTGGTGGATTGTTTGCAAGTTTACTTATGAACTTCACTTTGCTTACAAGGCTTGACGAGGTTAATAACAGGTTAAACGATTTGGCTAATCAACAACAAATGGTCGTTAATACAGTTAATGCCCAGGTCAGTCAGATTAACAGCACAATCAATAAAATCAAAGAAGATCAGAGCTGGCTAAGTGCAGTCAAAGTTGAAACAGAAATGGATGAACTAGACAAGAATAAAGCATTAGTGAGTTTTGAGTGGCAAGTCAAAGAATTGCAAAACGATTCAGCAGTACTTTTTAATTACAAGAAAAATGGAGAGACTGAATATCGTTCTATTGAGGCAGTAGATATGGAAAACGGACTCTTCAAAGTAGTTATGCCAATAGAAATAGATCTGGAACCAGTTTGGAATTCTTACATTTTCGATAGAGGCAGTCATTCAAACAAAGAACCAGTAAGGGTCGTGGAGGGAAGGAAAGAAGCATACGAAAATTTAAATCAATTAAACTTTGATTATTATATTTCTGTTTCTTATGGTGACATGATAAAAAGTGCCGAGATCAATACAACACGTATCGAAAATATGGGTGCTCGCTATTACGGTTATTTGGAAGTCCGTACCGACATTGACAAGAATAATAGTTATAATATGTCAGTAATAAATGGAAAGATGTATGACACTTCAGTTTATTTAAAGGAAGTATATCTTGAAAAATTCAGAAATGGACAGCTAGTGGAATCGGAAAAAATAGAGGAAAGAAGTATTGTTTATGAGGGTGGAATGCCTGTTAGAGAAGACACCAATGAGTTCTTCAAACAAACCTCAGAGGAAAAACTTGATTATAGCAGTCTGGTGTTAAAAGTGATCTATAGTGATGGCTCAGTATTTGAGAGAGAGATTTACGTTGAATAGAGTTGGATGTGAATACAGCATGGAAGATTCCTTGATTTGCACGAAGTATTCCTAAAAAGAAACGTCATGAGTAATAATAGGAACAGAGAATAGACAGTTTTCCTCGATTTGAGGGAAGCTGTTTTCATTTTTTTCACCCCATGCTTATTTCCACAAAATCTGGGTATAATAATACCATATGAAATTTCACTAAAAAATGGAGGATGGCATGAAAAATAGAATAATCGCAATGACATTGATTGTGTCCTTGATATTGCCCCTTGGAGCTTGTGGCGGAACCAAAGTCCCTGCTACTCCGGTGATCAGCGAAACACTGTTGGCTGAGGCTGTTCTGAACGAGGAGAATCTCATTTTGGGTGCAGATGGAGTGGAGCTCAGACTGGATCCGGTGATTATCAACTCAGATGTCAAAGCCATCATATCGGAGGTGTCCAATGCACCTGCACTGGATGATGAGGGGATCATCTCGCTCAAGGTGTATGACTTCAAGCTTGAGGACATAACCCAGGTGGACGGGGTTATCCAGCTAGCAATACCACTTAAGCTGGTTGAGGGAGAAATTCCTGGAGCGGCTTATCTGAATGAGTCCACTGGGAAGTGGGAACCTGTGGCCTTTATTTATGACAGAGAATCCTCTTCTGTCATCATATTCACTGATCACCTTTCGAAGTATGGTGTGTTCTCAGTAACTGGTTCAGGCAAGAGACATGCCAGGGTCGAGTTTTTAGATTTATATGGAGAAGGCAGTGATGAGGACTTTCAGGCTGCAGTAGAGGAGTATGCTATCGGTGGCGTTCCGGCTACGCAGTGCTTTGATATTGGTGCGGGAGCGGCAGGGGATGCCATGCAGCTTGGCGGGGATTTTCTTGGCAACATCGTTCAGAGCGCAGGCTATCTTGCTTATGGAGATGATGTCCTCGCCACACTGGGAGATCACCTTGGCAGCATCGGGTTGCTGCTTTCGGTGGTACAGATCAGCACCAACATCTATCGGGGAAACATCAATGATGCGGTTGTGGCAAGCCTTAAAACTTCCTTTACCTATATACTGGGCAAGGTAGCATCAAAGCTCAGCAGCTCAGTCATGTCTGCCAGTATGGCTTCTGTAGCCATTGTGGATTATGCCATTAACA
>DMAP01000417.1 GCA_003446975.1 Clostridiales bacterium
TCTAATACAGCAGATCGATTGATTCCATGCATTTCAGTAGAGGTGATTGTAGGTGTTGATCTCATATTTTAAGTTTTCCAAAATACTAACACAATGTTATATATATTCACATGATGTTAATAACTATCATACAACTCTAAAACAAAAATGTCAAGTGAAGATTAATCATAATGTCAGCCAAAGTTGAAAAGGGAACCGATAGCAGTTGAAAAGTGAACTCACTCCTATTGAAAAGTGAACTTAGGAAAACTTTAAAAGAGAACTAAAAAACTTGAAAAGTGAACTTGAAATGTGCTACATGGTGAATAAAAAGGATTCCCATGACACAACTTCATAAACAATTTACTGCTGACCAGGTCAAAGTACTTTTGATATCATATGAAAAAGGGCACTTGAGCCGAGAAGAAATTGAGCATACCCTTGGGATCGGAAAGACGCGCTTCTTTGCCCTCTTGAAACAATTCCGTGCCAGTCCGGATAATTTTTGCATCGACTACCACCGTCAAAGCCACCCACGTTTGACATCTATGGACGAGGAAAAGATCCATAAAGAACTGCTTCGAGATAAAGAATTGGTCGATAATAAGGATTTACCCATCTTGGGTTACAACTACGCTGCCTTGACCGATCGTCTACAAAAGGACGGAGTACACGTTTCGACCACAACTGTGATCCAACGCGCAAAAACTATTAGATGCTATCAAGCCAAAAAGAAGAAAAAAGATCGACATGATCGCGAAGTAATTACTGCTTCTGCCGGAGATTTAATCCAACATGACGCATCTATCCACCTTTGGTCGCCATACGCCAGTGAAAAATGGACCTTAATTACTTCATTGGACGATTACAGCCGCATGGTTTTATATGCTGAGTTGGTCGAGTCTGAAACCAGTTGGGCTCATATTCAAGCAGCAAAATACCTTATGCAAACTTTTGGTATTCCTCATCGCTATTATGTTGATAATTTACGTGTTTTCCGCTTTATCCAGAACCGTGACAGCGTTTGGCAAAAGCAGGTCTTGGGTAAAGATGATGTTAATACACAATGGCGAGAAGTTTTAGCGTTAATGCATACTGACGTAGTTTATGCTTTATCCCCACAAGCTAAAGGTAAAATCGAACGTCCTTATCGCTGGATGCAGGATCGTATTGTCCGAACTTGCGCCCTCGACCGTATTTCCTCACTCGCAGAAGTACGTAAGGTTTTAAGAGAAGAGATCCATCGCTATAACTATCTTCAAGTTCATTCCACAACGAAGCAAATCCCTTCCATTCGTTTTGAAAAAGCCAATTCAGATCATAAGTCTGTTTTTCGTCCTTTTGTTTTACCTGATGGGTATCATGACAGCAAAGATGTGTTTTGACTTCGCCATAAAAGGGTTGCTAATGGTTACCGTAAAATTTCTTTCAGTGGTCATGAAATCCAAATTCCAGGTATTGAACCCAGACAAGAGGTAGATCTACATTTAGTCCCAGATGAAGAAAAAAACTTGGTTGCGATCCGGATCTGGGCTAATAAAAAATTGGTCCATTGCATAAATTTTTCAATTTCAGACATATCTAAAGCTGTTCACTTTTGAACTTTTCCTAACATTCTGTGTGCTGGATTAGTCACAAATTTTACAGCTACAATTCTAGAAACTGCTAAATGAGTCATTCTATTATTGAATGAAAAACAATATTAGCAGTGGTGATTTTGTGACAAGGAAATCTTTGTATATTATTTTCTCCTGGTAGATTATAAAATAATACGATGTCTCTACTGAATTCGATCTGACAAGCTTAATACTGGCTATTTTGGTTTATATCCATTACACTGAACCCATTGAATTATCGGAAGGATAAATGTATGCCCAATATTCCCACTCGTTTTGTTATCTGGTTAGCAAAAATATTCCGCTTGGATGAGTTTATGTCTCGTTATGCTGGAGTAGCAGAAGATCAGAAAAAATTCAACCAGTATGTTTCTGGTATGCGTCGGTTGGATCAAAAGATGCCCCCTAAGTTTTACCGAAAATCCTTGCAAGTTACTCGGCAGGATATTCAAGGATTTCCTATCTATCTTATGTCCGGCTTGCACGGCAAGAGCGGAAAAGTAATTTTCTATCTTCATGGCGGAGCCTATACCATTGGACCATTGATCCCACAATGGGCACGCATGAAGGATCTGGTGGAGGCATCGCATTGTACAGTTGCCTTACTGGATTATCCCAAAAGCCCCGAGAACCAATGCGATAAAACATTACAGGTTTGTATGGCTGCCTTTGATGAACTCTCCATGTTGTATGGTGCGAAGAATATCATCCTTTTGGGAGATTCGGCAGGCGGCGGATTAGCCTTGGCACTTAGTATGCACCGAAAATCTCTGGGAGAGTCTTTGCCTTCCAGATTGATATTACTTTCTCCCTGGCTGGATATTGCCATGGCTAATCCGGATATTGCTGATTTTGAAGAGCTGGATTTATCACTGGATGTTGAGGGGCTAAGAGTTCAGGGATCTTATTATTGTGGAAATTTACCTGGAACCCATCCCTGGGTATCTCCCATGTACGGAGATATGACTGGTCAACCTGAAATTGACATTTATGTTGGAACGCATGAACTCTTTTACCCGGACTGCCGCGACTTTTCCGAGAAAAATAAGAACATGGGTGTGACCCTGCATGCCTATGAGGGAATGCAGCACGATTGGATGATGCTGCCGATTGCTGAAGCCGATCAGGTATTGGCTGAGATTGTAGAGATGATCAAAGAATAACCTGACCTTACTTCAATATTTAGCATCAGAATTCTGTCCCAATAAGCAAACTGCCCCATTTCCGGGGCAGTATTTATTTGAAGGTTCGGATGGTCTTCTATTCAAAGAAAAGGGGTAAGTGCCCCAGTGCGATGATGTCTGCCCATTCTG
>DMAP01000039.1 GCA_003446975.1 Clostridiales bacterium
TTTTCATCATTTCAACAGCATCGCCCTTTTTATTCTTTCTGCCGTAGTATGTCGGGCATGAGCTGACAGCCTCGATAAATGAAAAACCCTTATTCTTGATGCCATTCTCAACCAAAGTAGTCAACTGTTTGGCATAATAGGCCGTAGATCTTCCCACATATGTCGCGCCTGCGGCTCTTGCAAGATCACAGAGATCGAATGTCTTGTCTATATTTCCATACGGGGCTGTCGTGCCATAAGAATCAGTCGGTGTCGTTGGTGAGTACTGTCCACCGGTCATACCGTATATATTATTGTTAAAGGCTATTGTGGTTATATCGATATTTCTTCTGGCAGCATGGATCAGGTGATTACCTCCAATAGCCGAGCAGTCTCCATCGCCTGTCAGCACCAGTACCTCTAAACTTGGATTTGCCATCTTGACACCTGTAGCAAAGGCAAGAGCCCTGCCATGGGTCGTATGCAGTGTATTGAAATTCATATAGCCTGACGCTCTTGATGAGCAGCCAATACCTGAGACAATACAAATCTTTTCCGGGTTCAGTTTTAGATTATCAATAGCTCTGACCACAGCATGCATTATTATGCCATGCCCGCAACCCGGACACCAGATATGGGGTAATTTTTCTTCTCTGAAATATGTTTTTACCAATGCACTCGTGTTCATCTCAGTACCTCCTTGGAAAAATCATAAATCTCATCCGGATTGATGGGTTGACCGTCGATTCTTCCATAGAATCTCACATCACAATTCTTGCAGGCAACTCTTTCCACCTCATAGACGTACTGTCCCATATTCATTTCAGCGACGACTATTGTATCTACTTTTTTTGAAAGATTTATTAACGCGTCTTCTGCTAAAGGCCAGATAGTGATCGGTCTAAAAAGTCCAGCCTTTATGCCATCGTCTCTAAGTCTGTTCACAGTCTCTTTTGCAGCTCTTGCGGTAGCTCCAAATGCCAAAATGGCAAAATCGGCATCATCAAGCTTATATTCTTCAAATTTTATGATATCTTTTTTATTGATTTCTATTTTTTTCATCAAACGATTCATCATATCAAGGGCAACCGCTGGGCTGTTGCTTGGAAAGCCGGTCACATCATGGGTCAGACCGGTCACATGCTGCCTATAGCCACTCCCGAAATCAGCCATACATGGAATCAGGTCTTCATCGGCCTTGTAAGGCAGATAACCTTCCTTGGGACCCATAGGTCTTTTTCTGTCTATTATTTTGATATTGTCCTTTGAAGATAGGTCTACTTTTTCCCGCATATGTGCGATAATCTCATCCAGCAGGAGGATAACAGGTGTTCTGTATTTTTCAGCCATATTGAAGCATTCAATGGTAATATCATAGATCTCTTGGACAGAGTTGGGATATAGTGCAATGACAGGATGGTCTCCATGGGTTCCCCACTTGGCCTGCATGATATCACCCTGGGAAGGAGATGTGGGCAAGCCCGTGCTCGGTCCACCTCTTTGAACATTCACGATGACACAAGGTATTTCAGCAATGCATCCGTAGCCTAAGTTTTCCTGTTTAAGTGAAAATCCGGGACCACTGGTTGCTGTCATCGATTTTCTGCCAGCAAGAGACCCCCCTAAAGTGGCGGCCATACCTGCGATTTCATCTTCCATCTGAATAAAATGGCCTCCGATAGCAGGTAACTTCTGAGCGGATATTTCTGCAATTTCAGTTGACGGCGTGATTGGATACCCTGCGTAAAATTCCATCCCGGCTGCCAATGCACCTTCAACACAAGCTTCATTCCCCTGAAGCAACTTAATACTATTAGACATTTTCAGGCACCTCCTTTAGATATATTGCAAAATCAGGACATCTCAGTTCACACTGTCCACATTTGATGCAATCTTCAGGCCTTGCAATGTCCACGACGCCATTGATCAGCTCTAAAACATTTTTGGGACAAAATTCCACACAAATGCCACAGCCTTTACACCATTCCTTGTTTACTACTACCATTTTGGGCGCACCCATATGATACCTCCTAGTATGATAACAAATTAATTCCTTTTTAAGAATATCAAATCCATTCTTGTTTTGCAAGAAATAATTCATAATCATAAACAATTGCAAGATGTCCATCATTTGTTGCATTTTCAATAAAATATTGTGTTGTTTATATGGGCTATGACAAGAAAATGCATGAAACCATTAATTAGTTTCATGCATTTTTTGGATGATAAATAGTTCAGGTGGATAGTTATTGATGTTGATTATTCGATGATTGACTACTTTGAACTGCCGGGCATCAAGCTTTTCCAGAAAATCAAACAGGGCATTTCTTTCCAATCCCTTGTCATGGCCCGAATAAGCGGCTATGAGGATATAGCCTTTCAGCTTCAATCTGCTTAGCATCTTCTCCAAAGCGGGAATAGTCGTTTCAATTTTTGTGGAGATGATGAACTGACTATCCGGCAGGTAGCCGAGATTGAAGACAGCAAGCTGTACATGACCGAAGATATACTGGTCGATGTTTGAGTGTGAATCAAGAATGACCTTGTAGTTGTTGAATTTGCAGTCTTTTCTCAGCAGTTCCCGTGTATTTGAGACAGCCTCCTCTTGAATGTCAAATGCATAGAGAAAACCTTTCCCTTTCATGGCGTTGCATAAATATAAGCTGTCATTGCCGTTGCCACACGTAGCGTCAATAGCAATACAGTCTTCTGTCAAAAATTCTGAAATTAAAAAATGATAGTATTGAACGATGTTATAGATATTGACGCTCATATGCAATCCTTCAGATAAGCCACCTCATCAGCGGTCAGATGGCGCCATTTTCCGACGGGCAGTTCACCTAGCTTCAAATCACCGATAGCAACACGTTTTAGTGCGATTACACGGCACTTGAATTTTTCAAACATCTTCCTGATCTGACGGTTTCGACCTTCGTTAATCACTACAGACAACCGAGTGACATGCTCAATTTCTCCCAGCACATCAATTTCACAGGGCTTTGTTCTGTAGCCATCTATGTAAATTCCCTTCGTTAGCTTGGCGATAATGGCAGCATCCAGGTTTCCTTTGACTTCAACTAGATAGTTTTTAGGAATATCATGCCTTGGATGGGTCAGTTTGTAGGTCAGTTCTCCGTCATTGGTCAGAAGCAACAGCCCAGTTGAATCGTAGTCCAGCCTCCCAACAGGATAAATTCTATCCTTCAAGCCGACAAGGTCTATGACTGAGGGTCGATCAAACTGATCTTTGACGGTTGTAATATATTTTTCGGGCTTATGCAGCATGATGTAGATAAAATCCTCCTGGGTTACAATTGGATGCCCAGATACAGCTACATGGTCATGTCCCGGATTGACCTGATGCCCCGGTTCTTTCACCACTATGCCATTAACGGTCACCATACCGTTGAAGATCAGCTCATCCGCGTTTCTTCTTGAGGTGTAGCCTGAATTGCTGATAAATTTATTGAGTCTGATGTCATCCATAATATGTGCCCTCCTGATCACCTGTCAGTGAGTCCGGTGTAATTTTCAGAGGTGGCAGGTCTTTGATTGATTTTAAACCGAAATAGGCAAGAAAATGATTGGTGGTGCCATAGACACTAGGTTTACCAGGCTTGTCCAGTTTCCCTCTTATTTCAATAAGATCCTTTTCCATCAAAGTCTTTAAAATGTAATCAGATTTTATTCCTCTGATCATGTCCACTTCAATCTTTGTTATTGGCTGTTTGTAAGCAACGATAGACAAGGCCTCCAACGCGGAATTTGACAGATTGGAACGCGTATTGGTCTTGAACAGCATAGCCACATAGTCGTAATTGATATCTTTAGTCTTGAACTGATAGGTGTCTCCAAAGGTCTTTAGAACGATACCCCTGGACGACAATAAATAATCCTGCTCCATTTCCTGCAGAATCGGACGTAGCTGTGATTCCTTTATTTCAATAATCTTGCTGAGTTCCCCTACTTTTATGGGGTCTCCCCAAGCAAACAATATACTTTCAATAATGCTTTTGACACGCTCTTTTTCCATTTTACCACCCTAAGCCCTTTGAATGAATATTTCTCCAAAGATGCGATCCTGGACCAGTCTGATGTTTTTCAGTCTAGACATCTCCAATATGCTTAGAAATACAGCAATCACAAATTTCTTTGAATTATGGAGGGAGAAAATCTCCACAATGTTGACTTTCTGCAGAATTTCAAGCTTTTCGCTAATTAAGTTGATGCAATCATTGATAGTGAACTCATCTTTTGCAAGTTCAAGTATATTGTCCTCCGTTTCAAAACGGCTTCGTTTTAAAACGTTTTTTAAGGCATACAACAGATCATAAGCGCTGATTTCTTCGAAGAGCAGTTGTTCTGAGGGGATTTCCTCGACCCTGAATTCCTCCGCCGGTTCTGCAGGTTTGGCAATAAAACGGCTTTCTATTTCTTCCGAAATCTTCAGATCCTCAGAAGCCATTCTATACAGCTTGTACTCGAGGAGCTGGTTGACGAGTTCTTCTCTCGGATCTTCCTGCTTTTCCTGGTTGGGCAACAGCATTTTGGATTTGATCTCCAGAAGCGTGGAAGCCATCAGGACAAACTCACTGGCTATGGCCATATCAAACTCCTGAAGAACATCCAAATAAGCGATATACTGTTCAGTAATCTCAGCTATCGGTATATCGTAAATATCCACTTCATTTGTTTCAATCAGATAAACAAGCAGTTCGAAGGGTCCATAGAATTTGTTGATCTGTACAATATACTCCAATCTATCCCTACTTTCTCATATCAATAAAGCCATGATCATCGACCATGCCTATGATGACGTTGTTTTTTTTCACCGGTTCAGAACTGAAGCCAAAGGCTCCGTAGAAAGATTCGGTCAGTGCTTCCTTTTCATTGCTTTTGTTGGTGTATATGACGCCCAGAGAATCGCCAAATTGCACCTTGTCCCCCACTTTCTTATGTAGGATGATGCCTGCGGTATAGTCGATGGATTCTTCTTTTGTCGCCCGACCCGCACCGGCTACCAATGAGCATAGCCCTATTTTCTCCGCATCGATGGCACTGATGTAGCCATCAGACATGCTGATGACCTTATAGGCGTATTTTGACTTCTCAAATTTGCTTAAATCCTTGATATAGCTGGTATCGCCTTTTTGGGCATATACAAAGTCAACAAATTTGAGAAATGGTTTATCGGTTTTTAGAAGGGCTTCTGTTTTTTCCAAACCCTCATCTAAGGAATCACATATGCCGGCAAGCTTCAACATGGCGGCATTCAAGAACACACATAATGTTGTGAAGTCCTCAGGACCTTCATTTTTAAGCGTATTGACAGCCTCGATGACCTCCAGTGAATTGCCTATTGCATATCCAAGGGGTTCCTCCATGTTGGACAGCACGATGCCAACCTTTCTGTCAAAGTGCTTTCCTATAAACACCATGGTTTCCGCCAATTGAACCGCATCCTCCACATTCTTCATAAATGCGCCGCTGCCTACCTTCACATCCAGCAATATGATATCCGCCCCCGATGCGATTTTTTTTGACATGATGGAGCTTGCAATCAAAGACAGATTGTCAACAGTTGCCGTCACATCCCTCAGTGCATAGAGCTTTTTATCGGCCGGAACCAGATCCAGTGTCTGTCCCGATATGGCGAAACCGAACTTTTCGACAATATAAAACATCTCATCCCTATCCAGATCCACATTGAAGCTGGGGATGGATTCCAGTTTGTCTATGGTGCCGCCAGTGTGACCGAGACCTCTGCCTGACATCTTGGACACTTTCAAATCACTTAAAGCCATGAGGGGCAA
>DMAP01000214.1 GCA_003446975.1 Clostridiales bacterium
GCCATGGGCTTCATCGACGATTATGATTTTGCTGTGCTTATGAGCAATTCGGACTATCTCCTTTATATCACTGCAAATGCCAAAATAAGAGGGATAAGTGACAACGACTACTTTAGCATCCGATTCTTTTAGGGTTTTCTCATAATCTAAAAGATTGGTGAAGTGAGGCAAGTGAATTTCTTCATTGAAGGCAACTGGTAGGTAAATCGGGTTTAAATCCCCTAGAATCAGGGCGTTATAGACCGCTTTATGACAATCTCTAGCTATGATGATACTATCCCCTGGACAGGTCAATCCCAATATAGCTGCATGCAAGGATGTTGTGCTGCCATTGGTTGACATATAGGTCTTTTGGACATCATAAACGTCAGCAATCGTATCCAGCATGCTTTTAATAACTCCTTTGGGGTTGTGAAGATTGTCAAGTCCCTCTATTTCAGTTATATCATTGCCATAAAGGAGGATTTCTTCCTTGGAGCAATATAAACTTCTCCCTTTGTGTCCAGGCATATGAAACCGATAGGGTGAACTTTCATTGTATTTTCTTAATTGGTCTTCCATGTTCATGATAATTCAACTTCCTATCAAGTATTCTCAATATCCTCTCGCTAGGTGAAAAGACAAATCTGTAGAGTTTGTTCTCTTTCTTGAACTCACAAACCTTGCATTGATCTTCCATATCACCATAAACAAAGTAATAGGTTGCTCTGACCTCAGTATTAGGTTCCATATTCTTATAATCTTTCATGTTAAGAATTTCATCAAATTTTACAAATAAGATATCATTTTCCCTGCTACCTGTTTTCTTTGCGAAGATTATTGAATCTTTTCCAATTTTATAGACATAGACTGATATATATCTTTCCATCAGTAAAAATATGATGAATCCAAACGCTATAATCAATGCGATGCTCACTATATTTCTGTTGGTTTCCAAACGGTTGGTCAAAGTTATAAGATTATTAAGAACAATGATAGAAAGAAATCCGGATATGATAAAAAATGCGGTGGATTTCCTTTTCTTTTTCAAGACTTCTCGCGCGTAAAACTCTTCTGACATCAGACCCTCCTATTGTACTTGTCGAAATAATCATCAGGATAAGGTTTGTTCCTCTTGATTTTTGGTTCGGGTTCTTTATTATTTGAAGACTGTTTTTTTCTTCTCTTCTCAGCATCAGCGGCTGATGATATGGTTTCCATGATCATTATAAACATGAATACAACCATCATAAAAACAAAAATGCCTAAAACTATCTTACTCAGCATATCATACACCTTTGCTTTAAAATCTTATAAACTAAGCCCATTATACAATGATTGTCGTTTTTTATAAAGAATATATTATTTGACACTAGCTTTTACACTCTTTAATCTGACCTCATTTCTTTTTTCAATCAATGCGATATAAACAACAGACAGAATAATAATACCTGTTCCGAAAAAACTTCTCATGTTGAATGTCTCTTTGAATATAACCACCCCCACCATAATGCTGGTCAGTGGCTCAAATGAGCTAAGTATGGCAGCAGACCAGGATGAAATATAGTTCAATCCCGTTTTAAATGCTGACATGGCAGCAATGGAAAACAATGCCAGCAAAACAACATCCAGATAGGCTATAATTGTTATATCCAATGTCAGGGTATTGGTCAATAAAGCTGTTATCAGAAAATAGAAAAAATTGTGTAAGGATATGTGATAGACAAGAACATAAGAATTCATGGTCCTCAAATTACTGTAGGATACCTTTAGAATGTAGTAAGCATAAAACACCCCTGATATGAATGCCAGAAAAAACCCGACAATACTGACAGATATTCTGCCAGACTCTGCTGATAGGAGGTATATACCTGCAAATGCGGCCAATACGATTCCCGTTTTCTCCAATGTCAGTTTTTCTTTGTGGAAAACAGCTGATCCAATCAGAACAACTGCCGGATAAACGAAATGTATTGTGGTGGCTATTCCCGTTGGAAGATAATTGTAAGACGAGAACATAGTCAACAACATTAGTCCGTAACCAAAAAAACTCACAAGAACTAGATCTTTGAGCAAAGACCTATCAACTTTACTATCAATCTTTTTCTTTTTCATATAGCCATACAAAAATATGGATGCAAAAAAACTTCTAAACATGACAATTGTTATAGAATTGAGTCCGTTGTTTGTGCCTATCCTGGCAAATAATGGCATTAATCCAAAAATACTGGATGCCATCATTATCAAGAAGATACCTTTAGTTTTACTCATTGTGACTCCCTTGTTGCTTAAAGCAGATATTCTGCATTTTTCTGTATTTCACATTATCCAAAATAGCCTCTATGGTCTTGACGTTCTTTTGGTTTTCTTCCGATAAATCAGAATTATTATTTATTTTCATCAGTATCCTGTCTATGGTGATGTAATCCATGCCCAGCAAATACTCGTCTGTAATACCTGGAGCGATGTCTGGGCTTGGTGCCTTATCCAGTATTCTTTGCGGGATGCCCAACTCTCTGGCAAGCCCCATTACCTCTGTTTTATAAAGGTGAATGATCGGTTCAATATCAGATGCCCCATCACCCCATTTGACATAAAGCCCCAGTGAATGCTCTGTCTTATTTGTTGTTCCAATGACAGCATATCTTCTCTTTTCTGCTTCAAAGTATAGATTGGTCATTCTGATGCGGTTCTTCGCCCGATAGTAGGCCTGATTTTTTCGATTTTCTATATCACCGCAGGATTTCAAATCAGCAATTTACGGATTTTCCATGTTTTCCCATAGTTTTTTAACATACTTTTCCTTGAATTTATCGGAAAATAGAAGTGTTGGTGGTTTCAGGGCGTAAACCCCCATGGCTCTCAGCTGTTTTGATATATTGATGGTCTTGCATTCCAAGCCTAGATTCTTGCAGACATATAGACTATCAATGGCAACTTGTTTGGATGAATCTCTTTCCGGCATGGATAGACCAATCACTTTCTTGTGACCAATTGCCTCCAGCAGCAACTTGGCCACAACCGTTGAATCGAGGCCTCCACTGATGCCAATAACAGCGCCATAAAACGCATAATCATGGATTGATTTCCTAATAAATGATATTATCTTGTCTTTTCTTTCAGACATAAGTCCTCCAGTGGTCTTAAATGGATTTATTGTTTGATTAACACTGAACTATAATATATACTATTCTAAGAATTCATTCAGGAGAAAGTCATGGTTAAACGCACAGGAAAAGTTAAGTTTTTTGTTTTGACAGGTTTAGGTCTCATTGTCTTTATCGTTAGACCGCCTCAATCAAATGATAACATACTATTGATGATAATTCATGCTGTGCAGAATATCCTTCAGAGTCACTACAGCCTTATCACATTGTTGTTTATGCTGTCCATCTGCTTCATGACTATATATGTCAAATATCTGAAACCAAAAAAATTGGCTAAATATCAGTTTATCAGAAAAAA
>DMAP01000177.1 GCA_003446975.1 Clostridiales bacterium
ATTAACATAACGATTATATATGGTTAGGATAGCTTCGTCAAGTGGGAAAAACGACCAATGGTGTTTATGTTATTCCAATCACAGCACTAAAAAATTAGTGCTGTGAAAATACTCACATCAACAACTCGACACCGGGCAACCACAGGAAGTACCAGCTCCCTTGCCGTCTGAATGGCATCGGATGCATCTTCTGGACCGGAAGCTTATAAGCTCTATATCCGTTGAGAGGAATCCGTCCTTTATCGGCTCTTCACGCANNCCGGACAGCCACAAGACGTGTTACTTCCCTTATTGTCAGAATGGCAACGGACGCATCTTCTTGATCTGAAGCTCAAAAGCTCAATATCCGTTGATAGGAAGCCTTCTTTTACCGGCTCTTCACGCATGAGATCCGTGCTGAGATACTTTTTATTGTCATCTGAAAATACTGTGACAACAGTACTTTTGTGATTCAGCTTATTTTGAGCAATCAACGCCGCTAGAAAATTAGCGCCTGATGATATTCCCACACCCAGTCCCAGTTGGCTGGCAAGCTTTTGTGCCATAATAATAGCATCACCGTCATCCACCTCGATGATGGAATCTAGTTCATCCAGCTTCACGATATCAGGAATGAACTCGTCGGATATTCCCTGGATACGATGCTTGCCTACCTTATAGCCTGTGGACATGGTCGGTGAATTGCTGGGCTCCATGGGGTGTATCTTGATAGCAGAGTTTTGTTCCTTCAAGTATTTTCCAATTCCCATGATCGTACCACCTGTTCCCACACCGGCAACAAAAGCATCAGGTATCAGGCCCTGATTCCTTAATTGGTGCCAGATTTCAGGACCTGTGGTAAGATAATGTGCCTCACAATTGTTCTCATTTGAGAACTGACGTGGCAGGAAACTATGCTCCAATGATTGAGCTAGTTCCTCCGACATGCGGATGCTTCCCAAAAATCCACCCTGCGCCTGGCTGATCAAACGAATCTCCGCTCCAAAGCTCTTGATCAAGTTAATCCTCTCAGAACTCATCCAATCAGGCATGAAAATAGTGACCTGATGCCCTAGTGCCTTGCCCAAGGCGGCAAAAGCGATTCCCGTATTGCCACTTGTTGCCTCTATGATCCTGGATTCCGGTCTGATATCCTTATTCTCATAAGCCTTCCTTAATATATGCAGGGCCATTCGATCCTTGATACTGCCAGTCAGATTATAATGCTCCGCCTTGACATGGATCGTTCTTTCCTCGCCTTTGTAATGAAACAGTATTTCCAGTAAAGGTGTCCCGCCTATCATGCAGGATAGGAACTGGAACTTGTTTTGTAAATCCGAGTTTGACATGTCATTATCCTCCTGTTTTATAGACCAAATAATATTAATGAAAATTATATAATAAATATAAGAAATAGAAAAGATATTATTCAAAATCCGTAACCCGACTGTAATAATAACCGAACAATTTTCATATATACTATAAGTGGTGGAAGTTTACGCAGTTCCAGACAAATTGCAAGGTAGTGATGAGAATGAAAAAAATAATTCTAGTGATAGCATTGATACTGGCCTTATCCGTAGGCACAGCTTATGCTGTCGAGTTTTCAGATATAAAGGACACAAAATACGAGGAAGCGGTTGAGTTCCTATCGGCCTACGGCATCATCAACGGCTATCCCGATGGCACATTCAGACCGGACAAACCTATCACCAGGGGAGAGGTCTCTAAGATAGCGACCTATATGCTTGGCTATGGGGATTTTGCAAAAAATATGGCAAGCAACTATACAGATATGACAGACCATTGGGCAACCCGTTATGTGGACATCGCCAATGCTTTTGACATAGTACAGGGGTACCTGGATGGTAGTTTCGGACCGGACAACAACATCACCTATTCAGAAGCTGTCACCATGGTGGTCAGGACGTTAGGCTACACTGATGCCAGTTTGCCTGGATCATGGCCATATGATTACTACATCAAGGCAGGGGATTTGGGTATAGCCGACGGCATCCCCATCAGCGCAGGAGACGCCACCAGAGGTGATATGGCGCTAATGGTCTACAGAACACTTTTTCAACAAAAAGGATCGATAGACAGCAGTACCGGTCTATGGGAAAGCAAAGGAACGACGCTTCTGTCCAATTTAGGATATGGAAAGCGTGTCCAAATCACTAAAGAAATGATCAATGAAGCAACAAAATATCCTAAACTATCAAACTATCTCTATTATAGTGGAGATCTATACTTCAACAAGGATAACCAAATTGTTTACTTTAAAAATATCAAACACAGTGAATATAGCGGAATCATAAAAGCGATAACGGGAAATGTGATTATTCTGGAAGATCCAAATGGCAACAGAAGACCCTTTGACGTGTCAGATGCTTCGATAACCATGAACAATGCTACCGCATCTGTAAATGCATTGATCAATGCCAATGCTAGGGTTGTCTATGAGGAAATAAACGGCAATTCACAAAGGGTGAAAGGTGTGGTGGCAACCAAGATAACCAGGGTTTTTCTAGCGACTTCAACCTACAATGGTGGCAGCAATTTCAATGGCTTGACAATTCCAACAACGGAAGGTCAGCCTGACTATAATAAGATCAAGGTCAGTGGTGCAGTCTCATCTATCAATGACATCAGAATCAACGATGTTATTTACGCCTATGAAACCGATGAACCCAACTTTAGCAAAACCTATCTTGAGATGTATGTGGTCAGAAATCGTGTGGAAGGCGCCATGACAGAGACAGGCAGCAATACAAAAGATGGTTACAGTATCATAGGAGGCAGGCGATACAATCACAGCGACATTTTCATGCCCTCAACACCATTCGCACCAGGCTACTATGTGGTG
>DMAP01000297.1 GCA_003446975.1 Clostridiales bacterium
GATGTAGAAGAAGGCAATGCGGCAGCTCTTTCAAATTATGAGCTTGTTGAATTGATCAAATAAAGGGGTGATGGAATTGAAGAATCTGGCATCCTACTTTGACCATACCATACTGAAAGCAGATACGACCATCGAGCAAGTCAGACAGATATGCTCAGAAGCTGTCCAGTATAAATTTGCCTCAGTGTGTGTCAATCCATACTATGTCAAGCATGTGAAGGAATTTCTCAATGACAGCGGCGTGGCAGTCACATCGGTCATCGGATTTCCGCTGGGCTGCACCATGAAAGAAGTCAAGGCCTTTGAGGCAAAGATGGCGGTCAATGCCGGTGCGGATGAGCTGGATATGGTCATCAACATAGCCGCATTGAAAAACAAGAGTTACGACATAGTCCTTGAAGACATTCAGGCAGTCGTGAACGCGGCGGATGGGAAGACAGTCAAGGTTATCATAGAGACCTGTCTATTGAATGAAGAAGAGAAAATAAAAGCCTGTGAGCTCTCAAAAGAGGCTGGTGCGGATTTTGTCAAAACCTCAACAGGATTCAGTACAGGCGGCGCAACGGAAGAAGACGTGAAACTCATGAAGAGGACTGTTGGAGACGCATTGAAGGTCAAGGCTTCGGGAGGCATCAGAGACTACGAAAAAACCATCCAGATGATCAATGCCGGCGCTGACAGGATTGGCGCAAGCGCATCCGTCGACATCGTGACAAAAACAGACACAAAGCATGAAGGTTATTAGGCCATGGCTCACCATGGTCTTTTTATTTTTTTGTTTTGTTTCCAATAAAAAAACACTTGTAATTAGATTTAGGGCAGTATATCATATTAAAAGGCATTGATATGCAACAACACAGGAGGATCAGATGGCAAGAAGCTTTGAAAGCACTAGAAACAACCATATAAATGCAACACCCTCAGAAGCGATAGTCATGGGGCTGTCTCAGGATGGCGGACTATTTGTGCTTAGGGATTTAAGCGACATCAAGCTGGAGACCGAGGAGCTGAAAGACGACAATTTCAATCAGATAGCAAAAAAAATCATTGGTACGTTTTTTGACGATTTCACCGAGGAGCAACTGAATGAATCTGTCTATGGCGCGTATGATGAAAAATTCGATACTGAAGAAATAGTCCCTGTGGTGAAGGTAGGGGACACTTTTATTATGGAGCTGTTCCACGGCAAAACCATTGCATTCAAGGATATCGCCTTGTCCATTCTGCCATATCTGATGAAAAATGCAGAGAAAAACTGTGACTCGAAGGAAGAGATTGTCATACTGACAGCCACCTCAGGTGATACAGGCAAAGCGGCCCTAGAAGGCTTCAAGGATATTCAAGGCATTAGAATCATTGTTTTCTATCCCGAAAATGGCGTCAGCCAAGTGCAAAAACTCCAGATGGTTACCCAGGAAGGCAGGAACACCCATGTGGTCGCCATTGACGGGAACTTTGACGATGCCCAGTCTGCCGTCAAAGGTATTTTAAATGATGAGAAGATAAGGTTGGAATTAAAGAGCAGAAACATCAAGTTCTCATCGGCAAACTCCATCAATATCGGCAGGCTGATACCGCAGATCACCTATTACTACTCGACCTATGAAAAACTGGTAAAAAACAAGGCAATCAACAGAGGTGATCAAGTCAACTTTGTTGTGCCCACCGGCAACTTCGGCAATATCCTGGCAGGTTATTTTGCGAAGCGAATGGGACTGCCAGTCAATAAACTGATCTGTGCGGCAAATGAAAACAACATACTGCGAGATTTCATCAATACCGGCATCTATGATATCAACAGACCCTTTATCAAAACCATGTCACCCTCCATGGATATTCTGATATCCAGCAATCTTGAAAGGCTGCTGTATTATTTAAGCGGCTGCGACAACAACTACATCGCAGGTCTTATGAAAGACTTGTCAACAAATAAAAAATACGAAGTAAATGATACTATCAAGAAAAAACTGCAAGAAGAATTTTGGAGCAGCTATTGCAACGAAGAAGAAACCCTTGAGACTATCAAAAAAATATATCAGCACTATGGCTATGTGATGGATACCCATACCGCCGTCGCCTACAAGACATATGAGGACTATATTCACGCCATGCAGGACCAGACAAAAACGGTGATTCTATCCACTGCAAGCCCATTCAAGTTTCCGGGCAGCGTCTACAAGGCTATTTTTGGCGCCTCGGATCAGAGCGAACTGACACTGATGTTGTCTCTGTCTGAAAGGACAGGATTGATGATTCCCAAGGTGGTTGATGGATTGGGTAAAAAGGAAGTGCTGCACACAAGGTCATGTGCGCCAGAAAAGATGACGAACGAGATCATGCTGATTTTAAGCGAGGGGCAAGATGATTGAGCTAAGAGTTCCCGCCACCACTGCAAATCTGGGCCCAGGATTTGATTCTCTAGGCGCTGCGGTATCCCTACATGCCCATATCTCCTTCTCAGACAGTGAAAAAGCGTTAGAGATAAACGGCTGTACGAGGGAATACTGCAACAGCGATAATCTGATATATACATCCTATTGTGAAGCATTTGATATATATGGCTTAAAACCAAAAAATGTGAAAATTGACATCAAATCCGAGATTCCCACATCCAGAGGGCTTGGAAGCTCTGCTGCCTGTGTGGTGGCTGGGGTTGCAGGTGCGCTGCACGCCATGGGGATGGAATTGGATAAGAAACTGATGCTGGATATGTCCACCCATATAGAGGGGCATCCGGACAATGTGGCACCGGCCATATACGGCGGACTGACTGCCTCCATGAAGGATGGCGAGCAAGTATTCACCAGACAGTTCAAATTACAC
>DMAP01000295.1 GCA_003446975.1 Clostridiales bacterium
GATAATCATAGACCCTTTCCGCAACTCCCGGAGCCTTTGGGTATGATGTGGCACCGTTGTCCATATATAATTGATTCATTTTGTCACTCCCATCAGCGCATGAATATACAGTCTCTAAAGAATAGCTGACCTATAATCATCACAAGCAATCTTCTTTAGTATATCTACTTGTTCGCCTCTGCCCATGGCAATCATTGTGTCACCTTCTTTTAATACTTCATCCGATTTCGGATTAAATCTCAGTTTTTGATTTCCAAATCCTTTTATTGCTAGAATGATCAATCCGGTTTTTTCGGGAATTTTAGCTTCTTTTAGACTAAGTCCCACCAAATTTGAATTAGAACAGATTGTTACCTCCTCCAGATCCAATATAACATCATCGGCTTGTGTGATAACATCTAGAAAAGAAATAACTGACGGTCTGATCAACATTGCCGCAATTCTACGACCACCAATTTCGTTAGGTGATATTGTGTTGTTGGCTCCTGCTTTTTTCAACTTATTGTGAGCGTTTTTTTCAATAGCTTTTGCAATGATATAAATATCTTCATTTAGTTGTCTTGCGGTCAAAACCGTAAAGACGTTATCTGCATCATTAGCCAAACTGCAAACAATTCCTTTGGCCTGATTGATTCCCGCTTTTATTAGGGCGTCTTCACTGGTAGCATCATCCTTGATGACAAGTACATCTTCCTCTCTTAGCTCATTGACCCTGCTTTCTGTCTTTTCCAAAACAACAAATGGCAAATTATTGATTTGGAACTGTTCAATGACAGTCTGACCAACTTCTCCAGCACCACAAACGATATAATGATTTTTTAATGCTTTGATTTTGGCTTCCATTCTTCTTCTCCTCCATGCGTCTTTCAACTCGCCTTCAAAAAATAAAGCGACAATACTTGTAAATCCATAACCCACCACACTCAAGCCGGAAAATATGATGAAAATTGTAAATAGCTTGGCTTGGCTGGTCATTAGTCCCACCTCTCCATAACCAACAGTTGATATGGTGATGGCGGTCATATAGAGCGCATCGATAAAACTCACATCAAGAAGTGTGGCATATCCTAAAACTCCTATTGCGATTACAGATATAAAAGCCAACAATATCAGTATGAATTTTTTATTTTTATCCATAAGCTACCCTTTCAATAGAATCATCAAAAAAAGAGATCTTAGCCTTGCCATTGTTTTCAATGACACCCTTAAGTATTTTCAAAGAGCAAACCGCATCATTAAGATTCAGCATCTCAATTGGTGAGTGGGAATATCGTCTAGGCATTGCCAGCGTCGCTGTTGGTATTCCCTTCCCTGAATGGGCCAATCCAGCTGAGTCAGTGGCATAGCTCTGCCCTAAAAGGGTTGTGAATTGAAGGTTTATTTTCAATTGAGTTGCCTGTTCTTTGATGATTCTAACAACTGCTGGATGCGCATAAGTGAACATCATGGCTGACCCCATGCCATCCGCCATGACACAAGCGGGCCCTTTACCCAGGTAAATGGGTAACTCCCGATCTGTATCCACATCAGGTGTGTCCCCTGAAGGAATCGTATCAGTTACAATTGCATAATCCGGTTCTATGCGATTTCCCACCATGAAAGCACCTTTCATTCCCGTTTCTTCCTGTACCGTGAAGCAGCCATAAAATGTTCCGTCAAAATCCATCCCCTTGATTTCCTCGAACAGTTCAATCAGAATGGTGCAATTAATCCTGTTGTCAACTGATTTGGTACAGATATAATCCTTATTGGCCATTTCCATAAAGCTGCTTTCATAGCTTATGGGATCACCAATACTGATTCCCAAGCCTTCCACCTCTTCCCGAGAAAACGCTGCAATATCTATATAGCATTCTTTGCTGGTTTTTACCCTTCTGCTTTCTTCAGATGATTGGATGTGCCCAGGCTTTATGCCAATGACTCCGGGAATTTTCCCATTAATAAGGACCTTCCTGCCTTCCATTACTTTGTCAGAAGCGGTCCCTGACTTGTCAAACAGTATAAAACCATCCTTCAGAATATTCT
This sequence comes from Clostridiales bacterium, assembly GCA_003446975.1. GTDB lineage: Bacteria > Bacillota > Clostridia > Tissierellales > Dethiosulfatibacteraceae > 38-11. The sequence goes on from DMAP01000295.1 coordinate 2,026, forward strand.
TTACAACAAAACCAATCTCATCGGCATGTGCGGCTACCATCAGCTTAGGACCGGGATTTTTCCCATGTTTCACGGCAATTAGATTGCCCCATGGATCTACTATCAGCTCGTCTGTTATTGGCTCCAACCTTGACTTTATGTGACGGATAACATCTTGTTCGTGTCCGGAAACGCCTGTCAATCCGGTCAGTTGTTTAAGTTCTTTTCTGATTCTTTCTTTCAATCTATTTGCCTCCTGGTATCAAATACTATATTTTTATATCCGGTTTGTCATAAAGCTTATCTTCTACACCATGCTTCTGAGCCTGTTTTTTCCATCCCATGTTTCCTGCCATGTTATAAATTCTGGTAGGAACTGTCTGGACCCTTAGAATACTGTCATCTTCGGTAGTTGTTTGTTCAACCAACCGGTCAGCTAAAACAGCTAGGTTTTTCATCAGATTGCCAGCCATTCCACCTAAATCAGCCAACTTCTTGCCAACAATGGCACCTCCAGCACCTACCGCTATTCCGCCTCTCCAAATTAAATCATTCTGTTTTGCGAAATAACGACAGATTTTAAGGGCGTTATCATTGTGGAAAGTTTCAGGAAATCCACAGTTGATCAGCACCATGAACTCTCTAGATTTTGTCTTGTTCAGCCGGTTTTCCATAAGCATAAGCGCTCTGATGACATGAGAGGGCAATGAATCCACATAGGTTGGAAACGCAAGCACAATCACATCGGATTGATTGGCTGCTTTTGCAATAGCATCAGGATTGTCGTGTATATTGGTCAAAATATGAATCTTTTCAACCAACCAGTCAGCCTTTGCTTTAATGGATTCTATCAGGTAATCGGACATCGATTCAGATGTGCTTCTAGTCCTTTTAGGGCTTCCAATCAAAAATAAAACATTTTTCTTCTCAATCATGTTCTTTCCTCCAGCGCATTAGAAATAGCTATCTCTACAGGTTCCTTGCTGATATCGATAACCCTGCCTTTGAATGTGCTATACCAGTTAAGGGCATTTCTACCTATAAGTTCGTTGAAAATAATTTTCTCTTCTAGATTTTCCTGATTTGTTATGCCCAAAACAAGAACCTCCGGATATGTCTCGTATCTTTTGGGGTGGTGTATCTCCCCTTTAATTTTTTTAAAAAAAGGAAGCAACAATGGAATTATTCTATCCAAAGCTTTTTTCAACTCCGGTGAGTAGCCTCCATAAACAACGGGCGTAAGATAAACAATGAGCTGACTGTTTATCATCTCAGACACCAACTCTCGTCCATAATCATCAATGATGCATTTTCCCGGTGTCTTGATCCAGCAGGCGTAACAACCCATGCATGGTTTGATTTCAATCTCTTTCAGTCTTTTCTCTTCGACTTTATAACCTTTATCTATCAGACCTTCTCTAAGAAACTGACTCGCTGCAAATAAATCAATTCCTTTTTCCATTTCTCCATTTAAAACTAATGCTTTGATATTGGTCACCCTCCTTTATTTTATGGATTTTATAAAAATTTCAGCTATGTCAGGGTCAAATTGACCGCCTGAATGCCTTCTTATTTCCTCAATTGCATATTCTCTTGAAAATGCTTTCCTATAAGGCGTGTCACTTGTGATGGTATCGTAGGCTTCGGCTAATGCTATGATTCTGGACTGCAGTGGTATCTGATCAGCCTTCAATCCTTTTGGATAGCCCTGTCCATCCCATCTTTCATGGTGCGCCAGCACATATTCAGATATGGAAGCAAACTGGCTGACCGAGCTGAGTATATGGAACCCCACTTCCGGATGACGTCTGATTTGTATGATGTCGGAATCTTTTAAAGCTTCTTTCTTGTCCAATACGCTCTTGTTGATAGCGATTTTCCCGATATCATGCATCAATCCCGCTTTCTTGAGTTCCTCAAGCCTTTCCTTGTCAAGTCCTAAACATAATCCAATATCCTCACAGAGTTGCTTGACTGAATGCGCATGTTTCTCTTCTCTTCTGTTTTGATGAAACAACATCTCCAGAATTGAATCAACGGTCTTTTGGTGCATCTTGCCACTCTCAAGCAATTTGTTGTGATACATGCGCTCCTCAGCGGTTTTAAACACACTAAAAATATCCTCATCCAAACTTTTTTTAGTAGCAAATCCGAAGGCTACTGATAATTTGATGAACCCATATCTATGTTTATCCAAAGCGTTTGCAATGCGTTTAATGAAGTTTGGTATATCATTTTCATCTGATGCCGGAAGTATAATCGCTATTTCATCCCCCCCAATTCTAGCTATGATTTCACCTTCTCTGCAATGCTTCTGTGTGATAGCTGCAATTTTCTTCAGTAGCTCGTCTCCTGCAGAATGTCCAAAGGCATCGTTGGTCAGTTTTAGTCCATTGACATCCATTATTACAAGGCTAATAGGTAAATTTCTTTCCGTATCGAGTCTTCTCATTTCTTCTTCAAAAAACCTACGATTGTACAAGCCTGTCAACTGATCGTGGTAACTCATATAGGCAATCTGTTCATTAGTCTTTCTAAGTTTTTCATCCGACTTCTTTTTCTCAAGGAACAATCCTGTTTGCGATGCGAACAATTCAATAATTGTCGGTCGCTGAAGAGACTCTCCCTTAGTCATTATCAATGTAAAATCTCCAATCATACGATGTTTATTCATTATCTTCACAACTGCCACCTGGCCGATTTGATACATGCTTTCTAGAGATTCAATCATCGTTTCATTAATGACATCTCCGGTCAAATCTCTTAATCTATTGAAAACCGTTATGCGATTTGATTTTATTTTTTTAGCTCTGACAGGGTCATAATGCCATCGTTTTCCAATAATGCTATAACCAAAATATCCGAAAACCTTCTCCAGAACCTTTCTATCTCCTGATATGGCCTTGGTAGTGAAATCGAGTCCATCATCATCAAACAAATTGAACACTGAGTACCTGGCTCCTGATAGCGCTCTCATCTGATCATTGATTTCATCATAGTCAACGTCAATGTCCAGGTTTTCCAGAAATCTCTTAGCTATCTCGATAATCTTCAGTTGTTTGCTGATATCGTACAATAGCACAGTAAAAAAATCCTTACGCTTCGAAAAGACCTTGATATGATAATGCTTGCCCAATGGTTCGAGATATAGTTCGAAGTCCTTGGACACACCGTTAACCGCAGAATCCACAAGCGTTCTTGCCAAATCCTGATCCATGCTGGAATGCCCAGGAAATATATCAGTGAACTTTTTGTTGATGATGATTTCCGTCCTTAAACCAATATCATGAGCCAATACTTCATTTATATCCAGGCACAAGAAATCCACAGGTTTATTCATGCTATCGAACAAAACTCTTCCATACACATATCCTACCATTGATTCATTCAGAATTTCTCTGTAAAAATCAACATCCATCAAAAAACATCCTTTCAAAACACAATGACCCATTCAAATTCATTTTAACATTTATTGATCTTTCTTTCCAAACATTTTTAAACCCATAGATGCAAATTAATAAAATCAGCATTGTTAGTTCCACTAAGTAATGATAGAATAGAATGCATATAATAGATAACTAGGTGATATATAATGAACAAATCCTTTAGCTCAACTATAGACCATGCCATGGAAGTATTGAAAGTGCTTGCGACAACTCCCTACCAGTACAAGATAAGCGAACTGGAAAATCGACTTAATTTTGGTAGAACCAGCCTTAGCAGGATTCTACTGACACTCGAAAAGAATAATATGGTCATTAGAAATCAAGAAACCAAAAAATATAAAATTGGTCCCTTTGCCTATCATCTAGGCAATGTATATCTTGAAAACGGGAATTATGAAAGTCGTGTTCTCGACATACTGGATGAACTAAGCAACCGACTGAAAGCTTCTTCAGGACTGGCTAAAAGAGATGGCGAGGAGGTCATTTCAATTTTTTCCGTTGAAAATTACAAACCCATAAAAATCAACTACGTTCCAGGCACTTTTTTTCCTGTTAATAGAGGGTGTTATGGCAAATGCCTGATGGCCTACCATGATAGGGAAAAGGTTAAAAAATTGATCAACACCCAGTCATTCGAGAAAATTTGCGACAATACCATCACTGATCAAAAGGAGTTGCTGAAAGAATATGATCGCATTAAGCAACAAGGCTTTGTAATCAGTGTCAATGAGACTTTCCCCTTGGCAGTCGGAGTCGGCATACCAATTCCTAGCAAAGATGGAACAGTAAGACATTGCGTTGCAGTCTCCTTCATCAAAGGCGACAATTACCTTGAAAAAATTGAAGAATGCAAAAAAACCCTGTTTGAATACAAAGAAGAACTCAGCAATCTGATTCCATAAATTAATAATGAATGACAAAAAAACCCTTGCATTATTGGAAATGTATGGGTTTTTTATTGATTTTAAGTCTAAAAAATGATAAAATATACTATATACGTATACATTGACCGTTATTCGGTTATTGGAGGTGTGAAATATGCTTAAACCAAAGCTTTTGCAAAAAGGGGATACAATTGGTGTTATTTCTCCCGCGAGCCCTTCCTATAAGAGAAGTGATGTCAGGAGAGGTTTGGAGACGCTAAAACAATGGGGATATAAGGTAGTGCTTTCAAAAAACCTTAACAAGAGAAAAGGCTTCATAGCAGGGACAGACGAAGAGCGGGCCGACGATTTCAATGAAATGTTTGCCCGAAATGATGTCGATGCTGTTTTTGTTACCCAGGGAGGATATGGTTCTGCAAGAATGTTGAAATATATAGATTTTGACATTGTTCGCAACAATCCAAAAATATTTGTTGGATTCAGCGATATCACATCTCTGCATCTGGCAATTTTAAAAGAGACAAACCTGGTAACGTTCCATGGCCCCGGCATGTCAAGATACAATCCGGAAGAGCTGACCGATCACACAAAAAACTACCTTTTTAAAGCAATTTCATCAACAGACCCTATCGGCAACATCCCTTTGGCAGATGATAAAAAATGGATCAATACAATTAATCCAGGTGTTGCTGATGGCATCATAACCGGAGGAAATCTTACTTTGATATGCTCAACCTTAGGAACACCCTATGAAATCGAAACCGATGGCAAAATACTCTTCATTGAAGAGTTGGAGACAGAGCCATGGATTATCGATCATATGCTAACCCATTTGTTGAATGCAGGCAAGCTCGACAAAGTAGCCGGTGTTGTTGTGGGCGAGTGTGTCAATTGCACACCAAGGCAGCATAATCCAGGTTATTATGTCGATATGAGCCTGGAAGACATATTGTTCGAATTTATCAAGCCGCTCAAGGTACCATCCATACATGGCCTACCCATTGGGCATACAAAAGATATGGCAACCATTCCATTGGGTGTTCGGGCAAAATTGGATGCTACCAACAAAAAGCTAACAATCCTTGAAGCCAGTGTAAAAGAATAAAATTTGGAGGGAAATTTATGAAAACCAAGAGAAGAATAGTCATAATGTTAACGATCATTATGGTACTATCAATGTTCCAAACCAACATATTCGGTTCTCAAACACAGGAACCGAATGCCATGAGAGTCGGCATTACAGTCGAAATTGACTCTTTGAGTCCCTTGATCTCATATAGTCAGATTGGCTACGAAGTGTTTATGCTACTGTATGACTCGCTCATCACAGTTGATGAAAATCTTGAACCTGTAGCTAATCTTGCAAAGAATTGGACGCTTAACAACGATCAGACCGAGTGGACTTTTGAGTTGCGTGATGATGTGAAGTGGCATGACGGTGAATCTTTTACTTCAGCCGATGTTGTTTTCACATACAATATGCTGATAGACAGTGATTTGGGAATGTACTCCGGTTATTTGGGCGGTATTGTAGAAGTGACTGCACCCGATGACTACACAGTAATCGTCAGGACAGAAGAACCTAAAGCCAATATGTTGCAAAACTCCTGTCCTATATTGCCTGAACATATTTGGAAGGATGTGAATCCTGATGATTATGTTACATGGCCAAATGACCAACCAATCGGCACAGGCGGTTTCAAGTTTAGCGAGTTAAGATCTGGAGAGTANNCAATGATTACTTTCTTGGAAGACCGGGAATAGATGAGTTGATATTTGTACTATATGCCAACACAGATACCATGGCTCAGTCAATCAGATTGGGAGAGATTGACGCAGCGACCAATTTCAGCCCAAGCCAGTTGACATCTCTTCAGGACGAATCAGATATAGAGGCTATATCTGCGGTCGTGCTGGGCTTCACAGAGTTGTCATTCAATGCTTGGGATGATCCATCCTCAAACGCAAATCCATTATTAAAGGATACTGTCATAAGACATGCTATTGAATTCAGTATTGATAAACAAAGTATTTTGGATATTGTTTATTCAGGCCAGGGATCTGTAGGTACCAGTCTTATTCCACCAGAGGGTTTCTATCACTACGAACCGTCTGCTGATGAACTGAGAGACTTCAATATCGACAAAGCAAATCAGATTCTGGAAGAAGCGGGTTATGTTGATCTTAACGGAGATGGCGTGAGACAAGATAGCGATGGAACACCTCTGGAATTCACTCTAACATTGAGGGCCAACAACACAGATGAAGTTCAAGCAGGTCAAATGATTGCAGGCTCTGCCGCAAACGCAGGAATCAAATTGAATATTGAAACCGTAGATGACGGTCTTCTTATAGACAAGATATATTCAGGGGATTTTGACATGTTTATTTGGGGATGGGGTACTGATCTTGACCCAACGACTATCTTAAATGTTATGACAACATCGCAAATAGGTAATATGAGTGACTCCAATTACTCCAACGAACGATACGAACAATTGTTTATCGAACAACAGACAATCATGGATCCTGCTGAAAGGCAGCAAGTGGTTTGGGAGATGCAACAGATTTTATATGAAGAAGCACCATACATCATACTGTTCTATGATAATAGTCTCCAAGCTGTCAATACAGCAAAATGGAGCGGGTGGAAAAGAATACCTGATGAAGGTGGCTATTTCTTCAATCTGACCAACTACAATTATCTCAATGTTCAACCTGTCTCAGATACAGCACCGGCAGCATCAGGCAACAATACTGTCTTATACGTGGTAGCTGCGGCAGTAGCGATTGCTGTGTTTGTTATGTTCACCAAGAAAAAAAAGGCTAAATAAGCCACTGTTGGAAGGAGAGGCTTTCGCCTCTCCTTTATAGCTTAAACTTGATTGAGGTGAGAATTTGAAAAAACAATACGTGCTAAAAAAAGTGCTTCAGTCACTTGTTACAATATTTTTTGTAATTGTCTTTAATTATTTTCTTTTTAGAATCATGCCTGGCAATCCCCTAGCAATGATTATGCGTAATCCTAGAGCTTCAGCAGAAGCAATTGAAAGAACCAAAGAGTTATTTGGGCTGGGTCAGCCCTGGTATATGCAATTCTTCATCTATCTGGGTAATTTGTTTGAAGGTGACCTAGGTCTTTCATTTATTCATAAAAAGCCTGTGGTTGAGGTTGTTTGGAGTCGAATCATGCCAACGATCATAATGGTAGGCCTGGCTCAAATACTATCAATAGTGGTAGGTATTCTGATGGGAGTAATCTCTGCATGGAAAAGAGGAACAAAGATTGATGTTCTTGCATTGAGTTTCTCACTGATTACATACTCTGTGCCCACCTTCTGGTTGGGAATCATACTTATTTCCATATTCAGTATCGGTTTGAGACTTTTCCCCACATCCGGAATGCTGACGCCTGGAAGAACCTTTTATGACACCATGAGTATGCTTAAGGATTATGCCTCACATCTTTTTCTGCCTGTGTTGACACTTAGCCTTGTTTTAATTGGAGAATATGCCCTTACAATGAGAAACACCCTTTTGGATGTGCTGACAGAAGATTATATGACAACAGCCAAAGCAAAAGGATTTGATGATAATTACATCATCAAAAAACATGCGGTTCCTAATGCTATGCTTCCGATGATCACCCTCATTGCCATCAATATGGGTTTGATTATAGGCGGAACTATTCAGGTTGAGACAATATTTTCCTGGCCTGGTTTAGGAAGGCTTATGTATGAGGCTCTCAACGGCAGAGATTATCCATTGCTGCAAGGTATATTCCTGCTGATTACCATCAGTGTCATATTGGCGAATTTGATTGCGGATATCACTTATAGTTATTTGGACCCAAGGGTAAAAAGTTGAGGTGTGTAGGATGAGTACAATAAAAAAAGAAATACGAAAAAGAAAAATAGATGAA
>DMAP01000440.1 GCA_003446975.1 Clostridiales bacterium
GGTTTTGGTATCTCCGGCACCTCTTAACGCGCCAGACATAATCATGGTGATAATCATGCCGGGAAGTCCAATAAGAACGATAGACAAATACTGGGTGGCATATGGCAACACATCCGGTTCAGCCCCCATCCATAGCGTGATTCTCTCAGACAAGACCAGCATGACAGCCGTAAAAGCGACAGATGCAAACAGACTGATAAAAAGAGATTGCTTGATTGTATCTTCTGCGTCCTTGTAGTTTCTTGCCCCGATAAATCGTGCAACCAATGCTGTTGTCCCAACACTTATAGCCGCAAAAAAAGCCATCATTACCATCAGAGGATTATCTGACAGTCCGACAGCTGCAATAGCCACTCCTCCCAGAGTGCCTACCATAGCGGTATCCGCCACCCCCAAAAGGGTCTGCATCAACATCTCCATTATAGAAGGCAAGGCTAGCTTGAATGTCACTTTCGTCATATCTTTTCTACTGGCAATACTATTCATTTTTTCCCCATCAGTCCCGTTATTTCCACCCATCTTATTTTTTCATATTTATATCTTAAAATCAACCTAATTAATTTTTTTATTTTCTATCATTCTATTGACAAAGTATTTTCTTAGGAATAAAATGTAGTCTTAAGAGGGAGTAACCGCCTTTATAGGAATCAAAATCGTCAATTCGGAAATCATTTCCCGGTTTTGGTGGCATATTTATGCTTGGTGAGACTTTGCAATTTCCACAGCTGTGGCTTATTGCAGAGTCTTTTTTAATCAATAGAATGGAGGAGTATTAAATGGATCAAATGATTGTCGGTTTTTTAGAAAATTTACCCACGTTAGCGCTGGTTTTCATATTCGCACTATCCCTTGTCACATTGAGCAAGGGTGCTGATATTTTAATCGATCAAGCAGTTGCATTATCAATACAATGGGGTGTTCCGAAGCTTATAATCGGTGCCACAATCGTGTCACTTGGAACAACCTTGCCGGAAGCAACCGTATCTGTATTTGCCGCCATCAAGGGCAATCCTGATTTGGCTCTGGGAAATGCCGTTGGTTCAATTATTGCCAATACCGGTCTGATTATCGGAATAGCAGCAATTCTAGGCAAGCTTCCAGTCGATCAAATCGCCATTGACAGACAAGGCAAAGTCCAGTTATATTCCGGCTTGCTATTGGTCATTGTCAGTTTGCCATTTTTCTCCAGGGCAGTAAATGGCGTTATCCATCAATGGATGGGCTGGGGATTGGTTCTGTTGCTGATTTTCTATATCTATTTCTCGATCAAATGGGCACGACAAGCGCCCACCGAGTTTGACAAGATTGCAGTAGGCCACTCAGATCCCATATACAAGCAAGTCATTATGCTTTTCATTGGCATTTTCATCGTGATTCTGTCCTCTAAAGTACTGATACCGACGGTTGAAATCTCCGCATTTAGAGTAGGAATACCTCAAAGCGTCATTGCTGCCACACTCGTTGCCTTCGGTACCAGCCTGCCTGAACTGATCACTGCTATCACTGCAGTAAGAAAAGGCCATGGCGAGCTTGCTGTCGGCAACATCATCGGGGCAGACATTTTGAATGTGCTGTTTGTGGTTGGATTATCCGCATCGGTCACAAGAGGTGGCTTGCTGGTTCCTGTTGAGTTCTACAAACTACAATTTCCGACCATGATGATAATCCTTGTTGCCTTCAGGATATTCGCAAAGAGCAAGGACCATGTTATTTCTACCAAAGAAGGCATCTTCTTGGCAGGGATATATGTCATCTATATCATACTCAACTACACTTGGATATAAATTCAGCAAATAATCAAATTTTGATTATTCCTCAATTTCCCTAATTTTAAATAGAGCGTGCATGTAATCTTGCCTCGTGTCTAAAATACGAATGATTTTTACGCACTGATTTTCATTTCGATAAAAAACATAGTTTTTTTCAACAACAAGATACATGTAATCCGTTGAAACATCAATTATATTTGAAAGGGGTCGTCCCATCAATGGATATTCTCCCAGGTTATTGATCTTATTTATTATAGCTCTTATTGCATTTTCAGCAGTTGCTTTATCAAATTCATTGCTAATATAATCTTTGATCCTCAATAGATCTTCTTTTGCTATGGGTGAGTATTGTATTCTATACATCTACAATACCTAATGCTTCATTAATATCTTCGGAAGAGATCCATCCTTCCTCCCTGGCAGATTTTTCACCCTCTTCTAAATGAGTGAGTAGTCTCAATGATGCTTTCATTTTTTCAAAATCCTCGATATCCAGGAGCACGTATTTCCCTCTGCCTTTTTTTGTTAGAAAAACAGGCGACTCAATCTGACAGGCTTTTAGAACTTCATTGTAATTTCTTAAATCTGATACAGGTTTAATATTAGACATAACCATCAACTCCTTTATTCTAGTATAATAAAAATAGCTGTAAGATACAACGAATATTTTACAGCAATAAATTGTAATAAAAAACCACCAACTACTGAAGTTGATGGTTTTTTATAGTTGGTGACTCATCCGCGACTCGAACGCGGGACACC
>DMAP01000124.1 GCA_003446975.1 Clostridiales bacterium
AAGGAGTCAAAAGAGCGGGTCAGATCGGCATTGACAAACTCAGGCTTCGATTTTCCATTATCGAGAATTACGGTCAATCTGTCACCGGCATCCATTAAAAAAGAAGGATCCCAGTTGGATTTGCCAATAGCACTTGGCATTTTGACAGCAAAAGGTGACATTGGAAGTGTTGAAGAGGATATCTGTTTTATTGGAGAGTTGTCATTAGATGGCAACATCAAATCAATCAATGGTGTTCTTCCAATGGTGATTTCTCTAAGAGATCTGGGCATCAGTAAAGTTTACATACCAATGGACAATAAGGAGGAGTGCAGCTACATCAGTGACATGGAGATTTACGCAATGGAGTCTTTGACTGAACTGGTCAACCATTTGACAAAAAAAGATGTCAAACCACCAATTCAGGTCAGAGATTTCAATCATAACCCATCAACACATGATTATGATATGGATTTTTTTGAAGTCAAAGGACAAGAGTCACTTAAAAGGGCTGTCGAGATAGCCGCTTCGGGGAGTCACAATATATTGATTATCGGGTCACCTGGATCCGGCAAGACGATGATTGCAAAGTGCATTCCATCTATACTACCTGAGCTGACATTTGAGGAATCCTTGGAAATAACCAAAATATACAGTGTGGCTGGTCTTAACAAGGAGCAGGGACTGATTAGACAAAGGCCTTTTCGATCGCCACATCACACCATTTCCAAAGTGGCATTGGCAGGTGGAGGAAGGATACCAGGTCCGGGAGAAATATCCTTATCCAATTATGGCGTGTTGTTCTTGGATGAAATGCCGGAGTTTTCAAAAAGCGCTTTGGAGGTTCTCAGGCAACCATTGGAAGATGGTATTGTCACAATAGCCAGGGCTAATGCCTCGCTGCAATATCCATCGAAATTCATGCTGGTTGCGAGTATGAATCCTTGCCCATGCGGGTTTTATGGAGACTCAAAAAGAGAATGCAAATGCTCACCGGGTCAGATAGACCGTTATCTTAATAGAATCTCAGGCCCCTTGCTGGACCGCATTGATATTCAAATAGAGGCTTCACCGGTGGTATATGAAGATCTAAAATCGACTCAAGCTTCTGAGACTTCCGAAAACATTAGAATCAGAGTGAATCAAGCAAGGAAAATACAAGCAGAAAGATATAAGAGTCTAGATATTCATGCAAACGGAGAGCTGAATCCGGCCCAAATAAAAAAATACTGCAGATTGACCAAGGAAGCGGAAGAAATTCTTAAATTATCCTATAAGAAGCTATCTTTGAGCGTCAGGGCATACAGCAAGATCATAAAAGTAGCAAGAACCATTGCAGATCTGGACGGATGTGACATGCTTGAAATGAGTCATGTGGCCGAAGCGATACAGTACAGGAACATAGATAAAAAGTTTTGGGGGTGATAAATACTTCTTTACAATACCATGAAGGTGTGATAATAATAGAAAAGAGACTGTTGGAAAATGCCTGATAGTCTTTGTTAAATTAAGTGGAAAGTAGGTTTATATGAACAATTTGACAAAAAATCTGTTGATGCTGAACTGTGTTTTTGGTCCAAATAACAGATTGATTGAAGAGATTGATGATTATATAGATTTAAGCGAGATAGAAAATCCGAAGCATTTGCTGGATGGTTTGATGGATTCCGGTATCATTGATGAAAAAAAGACAGCTGGGTTGTCAAAATTTATAGATCAAGAACGATTTGACTTTTTTAAGACGTATATAGAGACGGAAAACATAGGTGTCTGTACTGTGTATGACAACACCTATCCGGAGAGACTTCGATCAATAGATGACAAGCCGTATGTCCTGTACTACAAAGGATCTCTAGAACCGTTGGAACAGGGAAGAAATCTGTCAGTGGTCGGATCACGTAAAGCTAGCGCCTATGGCAAATGGGTAGCGGAAAGCTTTGTGTCAGAATTATGCGACCAAGGATTCAATATAGTAAGTGGCATGGCTTATGGAATAGATTCCATAGCACACCAGACCGCAATCAAGTGCAACCAGTATACTGTTGCGGTTTTAGGAAGCGGTATCGATGTGATATATCCAAAGAAAAACAAGAGCCTATATCATGATATATCAAAAAAAGGTTCTATCATCAGCGAGTTTGCTCCCGGTTTTCAACCACTACCCTTTAATTTTCCATATCGTAACAGAATCATCAGTGGGTTGAGCGATGGGATACTGGTTATTGAAGCAAGCGAGAAAAGTGGCACCTTGATTACGGCAACTTATGGGTTTGAACAGAACAAAGAGGTTTTTGCAATTCCCGGGAATATAGATAGTATCAATGCCAGAGGGACAAACAGACTTATCCGTGAAGGAGCCAAAATAACAACTTGTGTCCAGGATATAATGGAGGAATTTTATCTTAATTGGCAACCATTCGAGGAATCAGACAAACAAAGTATCGCATACAATGATATACAGGTTGACATAATTGATGCTTTAAAACAAGGAGAAAAGAGTATCTTGGAAATATTTGAGTCAACCGGATACAGCATAGCAGATTTGAACTCAAATTTGACAGTACTTGAGTTGAAAGGAATAGTCAATCAAGGTAACGGTAAGCAGTTTAGATTATGCAGGTTTTAAAGCAAACATAAATTGGGAGGATATAATGGCAAAAAATTTAGTGATTGTAGAATCACCTTCAAAAGCCAAAACAATCGGGAAATTCTTAGGCAGCAATTACAAGGTCAGAGCTTCAGTTGGACATATCAGGGATTTGCCAAAAAGCAAGTTAGGGGTTGATATAGAAAATGATTTTGAACCTAATTATATAACAATCAGAGGCAAGGGAGACATCATCAAAGAGCTGAAGAAGGAAGCAAACAAAGCAGACAAGGTTTTTCTCGCGACTGACCCTGACAGAGAGGGAGAGGCTATATCTTGGCATCTTGCCACATTACTGAAATTGAATCCGGAAGACAAAATCAGGATCGAGTTTCATGAAATAACAAAAAACGCTGTAGCAAACGCAAAAAAAACACCTCGAAAAATAAACATGGATCTGGTGGATTCCCAGCAGGCCAGACGTGTTCTAGATAGAATAGTAGGCTATCAAATAAGCCCGCTTCTATGGCGAAAGGTAGAAAAGGGACTCAGTGCCGGCCGCGTTCAGTCAGTTGCAGTTAAACTAATCTATGACAGGGAAAAGGAGATTGAGGCATTCATACCAGAGGAATACTGGACAATAGACGGCGATTTCGGAAAGGATGAGATTATTACCGCCAGATTGATTGGACAGATGTCAGAGGGCAAGGTCAGAAGACTCAAGATCAGTAATATTGAAGAGATGACAGCTATCCTTGATATACTCAAGAAACATAAAAGTGGAACCATCAATAAAATCACTAACAAAAAATTTATGAAAGCACCATTACCGCCTTACACGACAAGTTCCCTACAACAGGATGCCAGCAGAAATTTGAACTTTACGACTAAAAAAACGATGATGATAGCCCAGCAGCTATATGAGGGAATTGAAGTAAAAGGGGAAGGAACCACAGGCCTGATTACATATATTCGTACTGATTCCACCAGAGTTTCCGAGGATTCAAAGGCTGAGGCAGCAGGATTCATAAAAGATAAATTTGGTGAAAAATATCTCCAGCTTGACAGGGTCTTCAAAAAGAAGAAAAAGAGCGACAGCCAAGATGCCCATGAGGCAATAAGACCGACATACTCGTTGAAGACACCGGATTCCATAAAGGATTCCCTATCCAATGACCAATACAAGCTTTATAAAATGATTTGGAATAGATTCATTTCCTCATTGATGACCTCAGCCGAGTTTGAAAACATAGGCATTACAATCGTGGTGGACAACTATGCATTCAGATATGCCGGCAAACGTCTTCTCTTTGACGGCTTCATGAAAGTGACTCCCATCAAGGAAAAACTGATAGTGTTTCCAGATATGTCAGAGGGAGACCTGATTGATTTGAGAAAATTGGTGGAAAAACAAAACTTTACCAATCCTCCTTCCCGATACAATGAGGCTTCACTGGTCAAAATCATGGAAGAGCTTGGAATAGGAAGGCCAAGCACCTATTCACCCACAGTTTCAACCATTCTCAATCGTGGCTATGTGGAAAAAAAGGAAGGGCAATTCTACATAACTGATATCGGTGTCATTGTAACGGAGTTGCTGGTTGAGCATTTCGGTGATTTTATCAATGAAAAATTCACTGCCGACTTGGAAGACAAGCTTGACAACATTGAAACGGGCGACAACAAATGGAAAGAGATCATTAGAGAGTTTTACAAGGACTTTGAAATCGCTATGAATGAGGCTGACAAGAAGATAGAGAAAGTGGAGCTGGAAGATGAAACGACTGATGTAATTTGCGACAAGTGCGGTTCAAACATGATTGTCAAGAAAGGCAGATTTGGAAAATTCCTTGCTTGTCCCAATTATCCGGAATGCAAGAATACCATGACATTCAGCGATAAACCTGAAAAACCAATGGTTAGCGATGAGATTTGTGAAAAATGCGGTGTCAATATGGTGATAAAAAGAGGACGCTATGGTGATTTTCTTGCTTGTCCCAATTACCCCGAATGTAAAAACACAAAACAATTGGCCAAGAAACTGGATGTGAAATGTCCAAAATGCGGTGGTGATGTTGTCGAAAAACGCACGAAAAAAGGAAGAAGGTTTTTTGGCTGCAGCAACTACCCGACTTGTGACTACACAACTTGGAAAGAGCCGGTCGTTGAAAAATAATATTTACAAACCATAGAACCTGTGATATACTCCCATCTTTGACAGTTGTAAGGTG
>DMAP01000431.1 GCA_003446975.1 Clostridiales bacterium
CTGACACCAACAGCTTTTGCTTTGGTTTCCGCCACTATTTCAGCTACGGTTTCCGGTAGGTTCATTCCTCTTAGGAAGATGACCTCATACCCAGCCTGTTCGATGGCTTCCTTGATCAGATTGATACCGACAACATGAGCATCTGCGCCAACAGTTGCCAATACGACTTTTTCTTTAAACAAAATCGGTGCTCTTTCCTCAACTTTGATATTTGATGTGGAAATAGGCCTATATGTTTTATCAACGCCCAGCGGTGTTGAGCCATCAATATATCTTCTGATGCCATCTGTGTCCCTGTGGGTTTTAACGAACCTTTTCAAGTCCCATCCTCCCGCTCTGGGTGTATCCAATATCCCACTTCTGCCTGCTTCCACTATCAAATCCATCAGGTCCTGATCATCATATTGATTCCAGAAGTCAGCATTGATATCTTCAACCTTCAACAGTTTCTCACGTTTTAATGCTGCTGTTAGAACAGCCATAGCCTCATTCTGTATTTCAATTTTTCTTCTATCAATTTCAGGATCATTGATTGTTACCTTGAAGACATTTTCAAACACATTTTGTGATGCCCATATTGATTTCGCCATGGAATCACCTGTTGGTATACCAACATTTTCAGCCGCTTTCGGTCTGTAAAAATTGGCACCTGCAAGTCTGGCGCTAAGTGCCATTCTGGCGAAATGGGCCTGTTCAGCTATCAAATCAGCTGGTGGATTTTGGAATGTTTCGGGTACTACGATGATGAACTCACTCCAGATTGATTCTCTGAAGGCTTTTACCAACGCCAAATCAGCGATTATATTGATGCCTGCAACATTCATCTGGATGGCGCTCAAGGATGGTTCCAATCCAGCTTTTACAGCCAAGCCTTCAGACAACATGCACATCGCCAATGCCATTCCATCAGTTCCCATGATATTGTTAATGTGCTTATGGGTGTCTAATTGAACAAAAATGTTGTTCTCAGCACAAATCTGAATTGCCTTGTACCCATTTTCAACCTTTCTTCTGAAATCATGGATCCCTCTTCCTCCAAAGTGAACATGAATAACCGGGCCGATATCTGTGCCGTCAAATCCAGCTACAAATGCGTTAAGGACGTTCAAATGAGTTGTATCTCCGGTAGCGTTAATTCTCATTGGATGGATTGACCCCCCACCCATTTCAACGTATTCTCTTTCACCTTTCGGTGTGATACCGCCCTTGCCTCTAGATTGATTGATCAGTTCCAAACCATCCAGGGGATCGATATGTCTGGTGGCCTCTGAATGAACAAAATGAAAAATATTGATGCCTAGTTTTTCTGCCATTTCATACATTTTCTTTGATTCTTCCCACGTCTCTTCAGCGGTATTTCTGCCTAATATCGGATTCATGACTGGATGTCCGGTTTCCAGGGCTCTTCTTCCAAGTTCTGCAATTCTGTGACCGCCTCTTACAACGCCACAAACCTCTCTTGGGTATGCTTCAGGCAGATCGTGTATGTCGCCATTTTCATCGGCCCACGGCATTTTTACATCAAATGCTTCCTCATAAGCTCTAATTCGTTCCATTTCTTCTCTTATGATTCTTTCCGTATTTGGTCTTGGTCGCTTATTGCTCAATGTGCTCACCTCGTGCAACTAATATTTTTTTTACTTTATTTATTAGTCCTCCTGCCTGGAGGGTTTCATAGGTTGTATCCGATAATCTGACCAGGTTGTATAAATGGCCGGTATCTAGGTTTATCAAACTAGCTTCATCAATGTTGATTTCAAATAAATCTCCTTCAGATGACTCTTTGACAATCTTTTCCATTTCCTTTGACTCTAAAACGGGAAGTCCAATATTGATGGCATTTCTTCTGAAAATTCTTGCGAAGGACCCGGCAATTACCGCTCCTAATCCACAGTTTTTTAGTGCCAGTGGTGCCTGTTCTCTTGATGAGCCACAGCCAAAATTATCTTCAGCCAAAATGATATCTCCAGGACTCACATTCTCCGGAAAATCCGGTTTGTTGCTACCTTTCAATGCATAATTTCCCAACTCTTCAGGGGGCACAGACATTGCATATCCCGGTAAAATCTGATCGGTATCTATATTTTCCCCAAATATAAATGCCTTTCCTTTAATTTTATCCATCATCTTTCCTCCAATTTTTTAACGGTTCCCGGCTCTGCCAGATATCCAAGTACTGCACTTTCAGCCACAATTCGAGGAGAAGCCAGATAGATTTGGGCGTCTTTGTGTCCCATTCTGCCAGGAAAATTTCTGTTGGTTGATGAGACCGCCACATCATCACTGCTTAAGAGTCCCTGATGGGCTCCGAAGCAAGGTCCGCATCCAGGATTGGTTATAATAGCTCCTGCGTCTCTGAAGATTTTATTAAGCCCATTTTCCTCCATCTTTGCCGCGATGGTCTTCGAACCGGGAAAAACAATCATATTGACATTTTTTGCAACCTTTCTACCTTCAAGCACCTTGGCGGCTATTTCCATATCCGAATATCTGCCATTGGTGCAACTACCTAAAACAGCCTGGTTGATTCCCACCCCTGCAACCTCTGCAACAGGTCTCACATTTCCTGGGGAAGATGGACAGGCCACACATGGCACTATCGTTTCTGCATCGATTTCATGAACAATGGAGACCTCTCCAATATCGTCGATTCCCTGATCAATATACCCTATCATCACACCCATTTCTATCATCATATTGGCGACAGTCATTTTTTCCTCATTGGTCATGGACAGAACAGCATCACCTGTAAAAATCACAGCCTTGTCTGTGAATCCATTT
>DMAP01000070.1 GCA_003446975.1 Clostridiales bacterium
TAATCAAGTGGAACGATCCTGCCGTTGACTTTGGCGCCTATGCATCTGTTGCCCACTCCTGAGTGGACGCGATAGGCGAAATCGATGGGCGTTGAGCCCGCCGGCAGATTGATGACATCGCCCTTGGGTGTAAATACAAACACCTCATCTGTGTATAAATCTATCTTGAGGGATTCCATGAATTCTTTTGGATCGTTGGTGTCCTGCTGCCAATCCAGCATATGTCTCAACCAGTTCAATTTTTCGTCAAACTCGCTGTCTTTGACACCCTCCTTGTATTTCCAATGGGCTGCGATACCAAGCTCTGCTGTTTTATGCATCTCAAAGGTTCGAATTTGAATCTCAAAAGGCTCTCCGTTAAAGCTGATAACTGTTGTATGCAGAGACTGATACATGTTTGGCTTTGGCATGGCGATATAGTCCTTGAATCTACCGGGCATTGGTTTCCAAAGCGTATGGACTGTACCCAGCACGCCGTAGCAATCCCTGACCGAATTGACCAATATCCTGATGGCCGTCACATCATAGATTTCTTCGAATGTCTTGTTCTTATGGTACATCTTTTTATAGATGCTGTAGATGCTCTTAGGACGGCCACTGATCTCAAAATCGATCTCAGCCTCACGCAGTTTGCCCTCCAATGTATTGATAATGCCCTGGATGTATTCTTCTCTTTCTTTTCGCTTCTGCTTGACTTTTTCGGTGATATCCTTGAATCCTTCCGGATCTATGTATTTGAGCGACAGGTCCTCCAACTCCCATTTAATGGAAGCCATACCAAGACGGTTGGCAATGGGTGCATAGATTTCCAAGGTCTCTATGGCCTTTTCCTTTTGCTTTTCGGGGGACATGTATTGGAGTGTCCTAATATTATGCAGCCGGTCAGCCAGTTTGATGATGATGACCCGGATGTCCTTGGACATTGCGATAACCATCTTTCTTAGACTTTCCGCCTGTCTTTCCTCTTTTGACTTGTACTTGACCTTACTTAGCTTGGTCACGCCATCAACCAGATTGGCTATTTCTTCATTGAACTCCTTTTTGATGTCATCATAGGTTGCGATTGTGTCTTCAACCACGTCATGCAGCAAGCCGGCAGCTATTGTGTCCACATCCATGTTCAATTCAGCCAAAATAAGCGCAACATTAAAAGGGTGTGTAAAATAAGCTTCTCCGGAGAACCTTAATATTATATCACCATGATAATTCTGCGCATATTCATATGCTTTTTTTATGACTGATATGTCAGCCATGGGATTATAGGCTAAAATATCATTGATTAATCTGTCTAGCATCTTTACACCACCGGTATGATTAAAGGCTGGAAAATCCAACCTTTAGTATGTCACAATTGATTTGACATTGTATTGTGTCAGCTTTTCTCTGCCATTGAGGTCCAGCAGCTCGATAAAAAATCCGAGACCTACGACCTCGCCGCCAAGTTTTTCAATCAGCTTGGCCGTAGCGCTAACGGTACCGCCTGTTGCCAGCAGGTCATCAATCACGATTACCTTCATTCCTTTTTCGATAGCATCTTTATGAATTTCCAGGGCATCCTTGCCGTATTCCAATGAATATTCATGCTTAACGGTCTCCGCAGGAAGTTTTCCCGGCTTTCTCACAGGAACAAAGCCCGCTCCCATATTGAACGCAACAGGCGTGCCGAAAATGAATCCTCTGGACTCCGGTCCGACAACTATATCAACCTCAAGGTCAGAAAACATGTCTGTCATTTGGGTAATGACTTCTTTCAAACAAAGTGGATCTTTCAAAACGGTTGTTATGTCTTTAAAACTTATTCCCGGTTCCGGGAAATCCTCTATCACTCTAATCTTATCTTTTAGATTCATCTGATCCTCCTCAGGACAAATATTTGATATATAAGTAATCATGCTTGAGCTTGAAGTTGATTCTACCCGTTTTATATAGCTTCACCAGTGTGTACAGCAGCATCTCCTCATTAATGTTTATATTATATATTCTGTTGATATAGTTCACAAGTTTTATCATCTCAAATTTGAAAATTTTGCTGTTGTTTTTTGAAAGCTCTGTCAATATATTCTTTTCTGTCTCTGGTGAAGGCACCCAGTGGCTGATGGCATATGCCACTTTCTGTCTTGTGCCACCAACTAATTCTGCCAAGCTTGTTGCGTTTCTGATAGCGAGGACATCTTCTTCAAAAACCAGCTGTTCATTTGATAAATCGCCGACTTGCATCGCATCATTGACCAAAGTGGGTTTGCTGGCTATCTCATACATAAGCTTCAGTTTAAGGTCTGAAAAATAGTCGCCTGCAAAATCAATGATATTGAATTGGACAGTGTCATAACCATTATAATGATTGACATCAAACTCTCCTACCAGCGGGTTGAGTCTGTTGAACTCTTCTTTTTCCAACGGGGTTATATTGAAGCGTAAAAGCGTGAAAACTGAGTTTCCCAGTGACACGCTGGCCTTCAGATGGTTTTCATTGGTTCCCAGAAATCTGTGGTTTAGGAGCTCATATTGGTTGATCATGAAGACCGGCTTTTCATTCTTAAGCCCATAGGGCTCAAAAATCCTGTTTATGTGATCAATCGATTCAATGTCTATTCGATCATCTGTTGAAACCATTACGTCTATGGCTATCTCTTTAACCATCTCTTTTTCTGTCATAAGATCATTGGTGTAGTCTGTCAGTTGTGCGATAAAATCCTTGAAATTATTTTCGTGGATGGTCAATCCGACAGCCTGCTGATGACCGCCTGACTTGACAGTCAGATGATCCAAAGTTTTAATTGCCTGGTAGATGTCAAATCCCGGAATGCTCCTGCCGGATCCTTTGAAGTAATCTCCATTTTTGGAGAACATGATTGATGGCTTGTGGTATTTTTCTGTCAGCTTGGAGCTGACAATTCCTATGACTCCCTCATGCCAATCTGTGCCATGGGTAATCAATATTTTGTTATCCAATTGAGACGTCACTTTGCTATCAGCCTCTATGAATATCTGTTTCTCTATCTCTTTTCTGAGATCATTCAGGTCGTTCAATTGTTGGGCGTATTGGGAAGCTTCATCTTTATCTGAGGCGATCAGCATCTTCAATGCTGTTTCAGCCTTATCAACCCTGCCTGCCGCATTGACTTTAGGACCGATTAGATAACTGAGGGTATCGGTTGTCACACTTCCCTTCGATACGTTGGTCAGCTTTAGAAGTTGCTCAAGTCCTGGAAGAGGTCTGCGATTGATCATCTCCACACCATTTTTAACAATAATCCTGTTTTCATGGGTGATGGGTACTATATCCGAGACAGTTCCGATCGCAGCAAGCTGCAAGTAGGGATCTAATTCAATATTCATGTTACGATAACCGATAAGTGCCCGCACAAAATTAAAAGCAAGCCCTGCGCCGCATAAATTCTGATAATAAGCCTGGCTTTCAGAGGCCTGAGGGTCGACGATGACATCCGCCGGCGGCAGTCTGTCAGGACATTGATGATGATCGATTATTATCACATGGATGCCATTCTCGACAACTCTCTTGATCTCATCATGGTTTGAAATCCCACAGTCAAGGGTAATGAGAAGTTTGACACCTTTTTCAACAAGCATCTCTGCAATGGCTGCGTTCAATCCATAACCATCGAGCTCCCTGTCAGGCAGATGGTAATAAAAATCAGCGCGAATCTCTTTTAAAATAAGAACAAGCTGAGCAGTGGAGGTTACACCGTCAGCATCATAATCACCGTATATAAAAATCTTATCATTATTCATGATGCTGTTATCCAACAGTCTAACAGCATCACCTATGCCTGGAATCAGCAGTGGATCCCTCAGCCTTTCTATATTGGTGTTCAGGTATTCTTCAACTTGTTCTTCTGTTGTCAGTCCTCTGTTCTGAAGAAGTCTGGCAACTATTGCCGATATGTTGAAACGCTTTTCAAATCCTTTGGTTATTAGCTCATCTTGTTGCTTTATGACATATCTTTTTTTCAATCATCTGTCTCCGGTGCTTCTTCAATTGCCGGTTCAACAGGGACTATTTTTATCTGGCTTTTCAATTCCTTCAATTGTTTCTCAGTTGTCTCAAGCTCTGATTTAAGATCGGAGTTGATTTTCTGCAGTTCTACATTTTCCGCCGCTGTTGTCTCAAGCTTCGTCGTAACAGTGTTTTTCTCTGCTTCCACCGTTTTGAG
>DMAP01000179.1 GCA_003446975.1 Clostridiales bacterium
TGTTTTTTTTCTACGCCTTGAGATATACCGATGCTTCCAAAGCATCTATGATCAATGCGATTAATCCGTTGTTGACAGCACTGATGGCTGTTATTTTTCTTGGAGAAAAGCTCACATCAAGAAAGATATTCTTCATTTTCACTGCTTTTATAGGCGTTGTGTTGACATTATCCAACTGGAACATTCAAAGAATCATGAGTTTTGATTTGAATGTGGGCGATTTGCTCATGCTATGCGGCGCAATGATGTGGGCAACATACGGCATTATAGTCAAACGAATTATGCCATTTTTTACACCATTGAAACTGACCACCTATACCTTTTTATTTTCTGCGTTTATGCTGTTTCCATTTACAGTAAAAGAACTGCTGTACCTGGATTATATTCAAATAGGATGGATGCCTTTTCTAGCGGTTCTCTATATGGCTATATTCCCTTCTGTCATAGGATATACGATCCAACAGACAGCTATCAAGGAACTTGGAGCTGGAAAAACTGCCTTGTTTATTAATCTTGTTCCAGTTATATCGACAGCTTTTGCTATCATCTTTCTTGGAGAAAAACTCTTTAAACTCAATATCGTAAGTGGCGCAATCATTATTGTTTCAGTTATTCTATTCAGAAAACAGAAAGCCTAACCAAAAAGATAGATTTGTTCGCAGAGGAAAACGTTAATATATTAACATAATAGCCCAATTTAGAAAGGCTTATTTTAATGTTTTTTAAAAATACATTGAAATAAAGCCTTTTTTAATGTTATAATAAGTTAAAATATTAACAATTTAATTGGTTATTAAAGTAGTCATACAACTATTTAATAAGGAGTTGAGCTAAATGAAAGATATATTTGTATGTGTTGGAAGCGCATGTCACCTCAAAGGTTCATATGATGTGATTGAAGCCATCAAATGCTGGGTTGAGGAGCATAATCTCAAACTTGATGTAACAGTCAAGGCTTCTTTTTGTCTAGGGCACTGCACAAGTGCGGTTTCGGTCAAGATAGATGATGAAATCTATTCGGTTCTGGCAAAAGATGTTCCGGAACTATTGAATAAAAAGATTTACGGGAGCCGGGTATGAAGATTTTAGACTTTTATCCAGCAAATTGTAAAAACTGCTATAAATGTGTTAGAAATTGTCCTGTTAAAGCTGTCAAGATTGTCAATGATCAGGCTGAAATAATGGAAGAAAAATGTATAGCTTGTGGAAAGTGTTTTCTGGTCTGTCCTCAAAATGCCAGGAATATTCATAGCGACCTGCCATTAGTTAAACGTTTTCTAAAGAACAAAAAAGTGGTTGTCAGCATAGCGCCGTCCTATGCCGGCATTTATTCCGAGCCTGACAGACTGGTTGGCGCTTTGTATGACATTGGATTTGAATCTGTGGAAGAGACAGCAGTGGCGGCTGAGATGGTGACAATTTTGTATAATCGGCATATCGAGACTTCTGACAGTAAAAACCTTATTACATCTTGCTGTCCCTCAGTGAACATGATGATAAACAAGTTCTATCCGGAACTGTCAGAATATCTCATGCCCATTGATTCCCCCATGATTTTACATAGTAAACACTTAAAAATGAAACACGGTAAAGATGCTTTTGTTGTTTTTCTTGGACCTTGCATCTCAAAAAAATGCGAGGCAACAGGGTACCAAAGAGGTGGCGTAATCGATGCGGTGATATCCTTTGAGGAATTGGATTCATTGTTAAGGGAACTAAATATAGATATTGATAGCTGTGAACCCAGAAAACCTGAGATAAGGGCAGGAAGATTGGGGTCAAAGTATCCCGGTGAGGGTGGTATCTTGCCGGGAATCCAGGAAGCGGCCATCAAGAGGGGATTGACACCTATCAAGGTCGATGGTGCGTTAGATTGCATGTCACTATTTGATTCCTTGAAAGGGAATGACATAGAGGGAACATGTATTGAAGCGAATATTTGCACGGGTGGATGTCTTGGAGGCCCTGCTATTCCTAGAGATACCGGCAACATTTTCAAGAGGAAAATTAGAGCAAATCATGTATTGTCGCAGATTGACTTTGAAAAGAGATTTATACCACTAGGATATGACTGGAAGCGTTTCAATCCTTGGAACAGGGTGTTCGGTGAAAAGCGTTACGAACAACCAATCCACACGGAGGATGGCATAAAGAGTGTTTTGGAGAAAATGGGAAAGCTGAGCATGGAGGACGAGTTAAACTGTGGAGCTTGCGGTTATGACACATGCAGAGAAAAATCGAAGGCTGTTCTCGAAGGCATTTCCCATCTGGAAATGTGCATACCACATATGCGTATGAAGGCCGAAAGATTATCCAATATTATTTTCGAAGTATCTCCAAACATTCTGATCTTACTGGATGAAGAAATGAAAGTGGTCGATATCAATCCTCAGGGCGAAAAAACATTCCATACATCGCTGAATCAGATTAAGGGAAAAGATATTGGTATGATTATGACATCTGAAGATTTTGAGCATGTTATTAGAAACAAAGAAAACATTTTAGGAAAGAAAATCAATATACCGCAGTACAACCTGAAGCTGAAAGAGTATCTAATCTATATTGAAGAACATAAGCTGGTGTTTGGACTATTCTCAAATGTGACTGATGAGGAACGAAGAAACAACGAACTAGCGGAGCTGAAATTCAATACCTTGAGCACTGTCAATAATGTAATAGATCGACAGATGAGAGTTGCTCAGGAAATAGCTGGACTTTTGGGAGAAACGACAGCCGAGGCCAAAATCGCTTTATTGAAATTGAAAAAAGTTGTCGAGAGTGAGGAAGGTGTAATCAAATGACCCTTCATCTAGATATCAACCATAAATTTCTGAATAAGTTTGGTGAAGAGCTATGTGGAGATCATGTTGAAATAGCCAACAATGGAAAAGAAACGATTATAGTCCTGTCAGACGGCTTGGGTAGTGGTGTCAAAGCGAACATACTATCAACTCTCACATCGAAAATTGCTTCAACCATGTTGAAGAATGGGGCTTCACTGAGAGATACAGTAGAAACGATACTTAACACACTACCCCAATGTCAAGTGAGAAAAATGGCCTATTCCACTTTCACTATTCTGAAAATCGATGACAATATGAATCTTTATCTTGCGGAATGCGACAACCCTCCAGCATTCTTTTACCGTCACGGAAGGAATATTCCATTAGATAAAAAAGAGATTGAGATATCAGGCAAAAAAATTCTAGAAAGCCATATCAGATTGGAAGAAGGCGACACCATAACAATCGTCAGTGACGGCGCAATCCATGCTGGAGTAGGTGAGATGCTGAATCTTGGCTGGGCTTGGAAGGAAATCAATGACTATCTAAGAAATCTAAACAACGTCAATAACGCTTCGAGTCTGGTCAATGGTAACTTCCTAGGTGTTTGCAGCAATCTATATAACAGCAAACCTGGAGATGATACAACAATTCTGACAGTAAAAGTAAAAAAACCACATATCGTTGATGTTTTTACCGGTCCACCCCTGGAAAGAGATTTAGACAAGGAATTTGTCCATAAGATGACCGATGGAAACAGCTTCAGAAAAATACTCTGTGGTGGGACAACAGCTCTGATCGCATCCAGGGAATTGAAAAGGAATCTTGAGGTGGATAAGGATACCATCTCGGAACACCTACCGCCAATCGCCTATATGGAAGGATTTGACCTGATTACAGAGGGTGTCCTAACAATGGGGAAAGCACTTGAGAAGATCAAGTATATCAATAAGGATTCCTTTGATGAGCATAATATCCAATATGAATACAACGGTGCGGATTTGTTGACAAAAATGCTTGTGGAGAACAGCACACATATTAATTTCCACGTTGGCAAGGCTGTCAATCCGGCACATCAGAATCCGGATTTTCCAATCAATTATAACATTAAATTCAAGATACTCGATGCGATGTTTCAAGAGCTTAAAAAATGCGGTAAGAGCGTATCGGTCTATTATTATTGAAAGAGGTCTGATAATGAAGAAGTTTGAAAACCATGTGCAAGAAATAAAGTATAAAGTTCAAAAAGAGCTTATAAGAGCTGAGTTGAACGACAATCTGCTAAACGAGTTGCTATTGATTCCCAAAAGAATCATACCGGGTCCAAAAGCTTATACCAGATGTTGCATCTACAAGGAACGAGCAATCATTAACGAAAGAATAAAGAATATATTATATCAATATGGCGATGAGATCATAGATGTGATTGATATTGCCTGTGATGAATGTCCCATTGACAGATTCTCAGTTACTGAGGCTTGTCGAGGGTGTCTAGCCCACCACTGTATTGAAGCTTGCCCCGTCAATGCGATAGATATAGTCAATAAAAGGGCAGCAATCAATCAAAAAAAATGTGTGGAGTGTGGCAGATGCAGTAAGGTTTGCCAGTTCAATGCAATATCCGATGTACGCAGACCATGTATAAAATCATGCAAAATAGGCGCTATTGATATAGACAAGGAAACAAAGAAAGCCATCATTGATCGGGA
>DMAP01000068.1 GCA_003446975.1 Clostridiales bacterium
TTTTCATTTAAGTTTACAAATCGAAGAAATACTTAAGGAGGCAAGCCATGAAACAACTGTTAGTGTTAAGCGGTAAGGGAGGAACTGGAAAAACGACTATCGCCAGCGCCTTCATCAAGCTGTCCAAGTGTAGAGCATATGCTGATTGTGACGTGGATGCTCCAAATCTTCATTTGGTGGTGAACCAGTCTGTGCAACCTAGAAAATCGGATTATTATGGTTTGCCGAAGGCTGAAATTGACCAAGAATTGTGTGTGCAGTGTGATCTCTGCAGGCAAAATTGCAGATTTGATGCGATTGATTTTGATGAGAAGTACAGCGTTGATTTTTATGCCTGTGAAGGATGTGGTGTCTGTCAAGCCGTTTGCCCAACGGATGCTATCATCTTAAATCCAGCAGTGGCAGGTGAGTTAAAGCTTTATTCGGATGATTCTGTTTTTTCGACAGCACAACTAAAAATGGGAAGTGGAACATCAGGAATGCTTGTTACAGAGGTCAAAAAGCAACTAAAAGATTCAGTTAACGATGACAATCTGACCATTATTGACGGTTCGCCCGGAATAGGCTGTCCAGTCATAGCCTCTGTGAGTGGTGTGGACATGGTATTGATTGTAGCGGAGCCATCTGTTTCAGGCATTAGCGATATGGAACGCATTATCATAACAGCTATAAGGTTTCAAACTAAAATAGCAGTCTGTATCAATAAGTATGATTTAAACTTCGAAAAGACCAGAGAGATAGAAAATTACTGCAATGAGTTCAAGATACCCATGGTTGGAAAAATTCCGTATGATCCGTTGGTGGTAAAAGCGGTAAATGATGGAAAATGTATAACTGAGGTTGATTGTGTTGCCGGACGAGTGGCAAGAGGTGTATTTGATGAGACAATAAAAGTATTCAATAATCATAACGATGAATCAAGGAGATAGAATATGAGTGAAACCTGTAATGAAGAATGCAAAACTTGCAGTGTTGACTGCGCAGACAGAAAAGAACCTAAAGAGGATTTTTCAGCCAAACTACACGATTTCAGCACAGTAAAAAAAGTAATCGGAGTTGTTAGTGGCAAAGGTGGTGTGGGCAAATCTCTGGTGACGTCAATGTTGGCGGTCACTATGCAACGAAGAGGGCACAAGGTTGCAATATTGGATGCTGATATAACTGGACCATCTATACCAATAGCTTTTGGCATCAAAGGGAAGGTGGCAGGCAGTGAATTTGGACTTTATCCTCTGAAAAGCAAAACAGGTATAGATATCATGTCAATCAATCTCTTGTTGGACAACGAGACGGATCCTGTCATCTGGAGAGGCCCAATACTTGGCGGCGTCGTAAAACAATTCTGGTCTGATGTCATATGGAGTGATATTGACTTTATGTTTATTGACATGCCACCCGGCACAGGAGATGTGCCATTGACTGTGTTCCAGTCAATCAAAATCGATGGCATTATCATTGTTACTTCTCCACAAGAGTTGGTTTCCATGATAGTCTCCAAAGCCGCTAAGATGGCTGAGAAAATGAGTATACCTATCATTGGACTCGTCGAGAATATGGCTTATTTCAAGTGTTCTGGCTGTGGCAAGGAGCATAGTATTTTTGGTGACAGCCATGTTGAGGAAATTGCCAAGGCACATGACATAGCGTTGTTGGCCAGAATGCCGATAGATTCTAGAATATCAAAAGCTTGTGATAGAGGACTTATTGAGCTCTTCGAGAATGATTGGCTCGATAAGATTCCCAATGTTTTGGAAAAAGACATGTAGTTTTAGGAGGGGAAAATGAAAATTGCAATAGCGTGTGAAAACAATATGGTTACTGAACATTTCGGGCACTGTGAAAGCTTCAGTATTTTTGAAGTGGAAAATAACCAGATAAACAAGAGTATCGTCATTAGCAATCCGGGACATAGACCAGGGTTTTTACCTGAGTTTCTTGGGGACATGGGCATAAATGTTATCATTGCAGGGGGCATGGGGAATAGTGCTATACAGATCTTCAATGGAAAAGGAATCGAGGTAATAGTTGGAGCAAATGGTGAGACAAGAACTGTAGCAGAGCAATACCTACAAGGGAATCTAGTGACAACGGGATCTGTTTGTCATCAGCATAAGAATTCAAACGAATGTGGTAGTTAAACAATCAATTTAATCTGAATGCCGAGAAGTCCCCCACCTCTAAGTAACCTTGCTCACGGAGTGAGAATGCAGGTGTGGGATGAATCGGTTGTTTTTGACTCAAAAATATGATATAATTATATCAGTAGTAGTAATATCAAGGAGTTGATAACAAGTGCAATTAGATGGAAATAATCATTCAGTCTTTCTGATGTGCTATCACCTGGTATTGGTCATCAAATATAGACGTAAAGTGCTTGATGATTCAGTGACCGACAGGGCAAGAGAAATCTTCGAATACATTGCACCCAACTACAATATAACATTGATGGAATGGAACCACGATATGGACCATGTCCATATCCTATTCAAGGCCCATCCAAACAGCGAGCTTTCAAAGTTCATAAACGCCTACAAAAGCGCAAGTTCAAGATTGCTGAAAAAGGAATTCCCTGAGATTAGCAACAAGCTATGGAAAGAATACTTTTGGTCAAGAAGTTTCTGTCTTCTTACGACAGGAGGCGCACCGATTGATGTGATCAAAAAATATATCGAAAGTCAAGGAGAAAAGCATTGAACAAGGCCTTCAAATTCAGGATATATCCAAAAGAAAACCAAAAAATACTGATAGCCAAAACCTTTGGTTGTGTTCGCTTTGTCTACAACAAAATGTTGGCTGATCGGACAGAACACTACCAAGAAACAGGAAAGAGTCTGAACAATACGCCAGCCCAGTACAAGAAAGAATTTGAATGGCTAAAGGAAGTCGATAGCCTGGCACTTGCCAATGCACAGCTAAACTTGAACAAGGCATACAAGAATTTTTTCCGTGACAAAGCAATCGGTTTTCCCAACTTCAAATCCAAAAAAAGCAATCGCCAAAGCTACACAACCAATTGCGTAAACAGAAATATAAAACTGGAAAATGGCTATATAGTGCTACCAAAGCTAAAGGCAGTTAAAATCAAAATACATAGAGACATTCCTGAAGATTACAAACTAAAATCAGTCACCATCAGCAAAACACCAACAGGGAAATACTACGCAAGCATCCTGTTTGCATACCAGCATCACATAGAACCGGTAGAGCCCAAAGATATTCTAGGTTTAGACTACTCAATGGGAGAACTGTTTATCACATCAGAAGGGGTTTCGGCAGAATACCCCAGGTATTACAGGCAAGCCCTTGATCAGCTCAAGAAAGAACAAAAGAAACTGTCCAAATGCCAAAAGGGCAGTAAAAACCGAAACAAACAGCGGATTAGAGTCGCGAAACGCCATGAGAAGGTAGCAAACCAACGTAAGGACTTTCTGCACAAGTTATCTAGGCAGATAACCAATACCACAGATGCGGTGTGCATAGAGGACTTGAATATGAAAGCACTATCCCAAGGACTCAACTTTGGAAAGAGTGTCTCAGACAATGGCTACGGTTCATTTGTATCCATGCTTGACTACAAGTTGAGAGAACAAGGTAAACAGCTAATCAAAATCGACAGGTGGTACCCAAGCTCCAAGAGGTGTAGCGTATGTGGAAAAACAAAAGAAACACTGCTGCTTTCAGAACGGACATACCACTGTGAAAACTGTGGGATAACCTTGGACAGGGATCACAACGCCGCGATCAACATCAAGAACGAAGGAATACGACTATTATCAGCATAAGTTGAATGATAGAACCGTGGGACACACGGGGATAGCTCGCTTAGGCTGTAGCCGATAGGCTACTCGAACGAGAAGCCCCCACTTCTTAAGTGGCGGGAGCATGTCACTTGAAAGCCCTCTACTTTTTGAAGGGGGTTTTTGTTTTATTTTTATTTAATCGGGTATTTTTATGCTATACTATAATTGACATGATATAAAGAAAATACTGTATAATGCCTGAAATTCCTTGTAAGGAAGGTGATAAGCATATGAAAATATTGGTTCTGAATGTTGGTAGCTCAACTATCAAGTACCAGCTTTTCAATATGGATTATGAGACAGTTTTAAACAAGGGACTCTTAGAAAAGATTGGTACTGAAACCTCAGTGCTAAAACATAAGACAACGGACAAAAGTGAAATCATAATAAATAGTCATATATCTGATCATGCCAAAGGCATAGATTTAATATTGAAAACGCTGGTAGATTCAGTTTACGGGTCCATTGAGGATTTAAATGAAATCGAAGCTGTAGGCCATCGTGTTGTTCACGGAGGCGAGCATTTTTCCCAATCCACGATTATTGATGACAATGTAAAAAAAGCCATTAGCAGATGCTGTGATCTGGCACCACTCCATAATCCGCCTAATTTGATTGGAATAGAAGCATGTCAGGCAAGAATGAGTCCTATCAAGCATGCTGCTGTTTTCGATACGGCATTCCATCAGTCTATGAAGCCTGAAAGTGATTTATATG